>JASIBM010000273.1 GCA_030045175.1 Streptosporangiaceae bacterium
GCCCGCGATCGCCGCATCGAGCGCCGCGCCGAACGCGCCGGCGAACCCCGCGGCGCTCGTCCCGCCCCGCGCGACAGCCTCCGCCACCGCCTCGAGCCGCACGATCGTGAACGCCGGGGCACCGCTGGCCGCCGCGAGCTGGCCGGGTGTCGTGAGCGTGTGGCCCAGGTAACCGGTGTCGACGAGCCACGCCGCCACCCCAGCCGCCCGCAGCAGCCGCCGGTTCACCTCACCGGCGCCGAGCTCGGCCCGCCGCCGCAGGTACTCACCGGCGGGCGCGAAAGGCTCCAGGCCGAGCACGGGCGCGCACCACCGCCGCACCGCGAACCCAAGCTGGCTGTCGAACCTGCTCGTCCCCGCCGCCGGCGGGCTGGCAGCCTCGGTGAGCAGCGACTCGACGCCCTCGGCGTCGAGATCACCGGCTACGACGCCGTGGACGTGATGGTCGATCAGCGCCAGCGGCCGGACATCTTCCCTTTGAGCCAACGGCTCGCCGGGGTCACTGTGGCGCACTGGCGCCCGGTCTCGCGTTCAGCTTGCCGAAAGGCGTCGCGCAGGCCTGCGCGGTGCGCACGTGCGGGAAATCGACCCCGAGTCGGTCCGCCAGTTCGATGACCGCGCCGGTCATGCGGCCCAGCTCAAGCCGCTTGCTGCACCGCGTGCCCTCGATGTGCCTGATCACGCCGCCATCGGCCCGCCTCTCCAGAAGACCCCTCCAGAGCAGATTACGTGGCAGCTGCTCGATCTCATCGATTCCCGTCCCTGGGACGCGCCGATCTTCGCTCCACTCATGGACAATGGATCCGGACCACTCAGCCGATTGGATGCGATTTAGACCTGCGGGGTAAATGGGGCGGGCGGGATCGCGTGCCAGCGAGGAGCGCAACATGGGCAGAGAGCCATTGAGCCGCAGCGAGCTCGCTAGGCGCATGCGGCCACGCGTAGGTATGGGTGCCGGGGTCGCCGCGCTGCTCATCGGCCTGGCCGGACCGGCGCTGGCGGCGGCGCCGGCCAGCCTGCGACCGCCCGCGCTTGGCATGGGGGCTGGGGGCACCAGGGAGCTGGGCTCGTCGGTAGCCATCTCGCAGGCGATCGCCGTGATCGGTGCTCCCGGCAGCGATAACTTCGCCGGAGCGGCTTACCTATACGCGCACAGCGCAAGTGGCTGGCACCGCCAGCTGGTTCTAGCCGACCCCACGGGCACCTCGAACGACTTGTTCGGCGTCTCGGTGGCGGTGTCCAGCTCGGCCTCGGCCACCACGGCAGTGATCGGGGCCTACGGCGTGAACCAGTCCGCCGGGGCGGCTTACATATACGCCCGCGTTGCGGGCACATGGCACCGCCAGGCGGCGCTGACCGACCCGGGCGGAGTGAGCGGCGACCGGTTTGGCTCGTCCGTGGCCGTATCCGGCGAGATCGCGGTCATCGGCGCCCCGGACACGAACGGTGACGGCGGCGTGGTCTACGTGTACGCGCGCTCTGGCGGAACATGGTCGCTGCAGGCCACGCTGACCGACCCCGTAGCGGGCAACAACCTTTTCGGCCGTGCGGTGGCCGTATCCGGCACCACCATAGCGATAGGCTCCCCTACCGCATTCTATGGCCACGGCGGCGGGGCCTACGTGTACGCGCGCGTCGGGGGGACATGGCAGCGCCAGGTGACACTGCGGGATCCGCGCGGCAGCACCGCCGACGAATTCGGCTCTAGCGTGGCCATTTCCGGCGAGACCGCGGTCATCGGCGCGCCTGATGTCAGCGCTAGCCCTGGCCTTGCCTACGTGTATGCGCGCTCAGGACAGACCTGGCGGCTGCAGGCCAAGCTGACCAGGGCACACACGAGTAACCTTTTCGGTGCATCGGTAGCGATCTCCGGTGACAGAGCGCTGACAAGTGACCCGGGCTCCCTCGCCTGCGGCCGCGTCCTCGAGTACACGCGGTCAGGGAGCACCTGGCGCCTCAGGGTGACCGTGGTCCCGCCCCGGTGCGTCAACGGCGGCGACGAGTTCGGCCTCTCGGTGGCCCTGTCAGGCAAGACGGCGGTCTTCGGCGCCCCGTTCGCGAACAACGAAGCCGGGGCGGTCTACATCCAGACGCTGCCCTGAGCATCGCTACTTGGTGCCCGCCTAGATCAGCGGCGCGGTGTGCACGGGCCGGCGCGATCGCCAGGCTTGCTCGGCCTCGCCGATCGGCGTCGAGGGCGGCCCGAGCACGAACGGCCAGATCTCCTCGGCGATCGAGCGCCAGTCGGCGGTCGCCGTCAGCTCCCCCATGACCGCGAACAGGCCCAGGTTGATCCGCTGGAGCACGACGTAGGACCGCGGGATGCTCACGTACTCCGCGACCGGGCTGCGCACGTCAAAGAACCTGCGCACGACAGCCGTCGCGTAGTCCGGGTCGATCGTGACCCGGCCCGGCTTGCGTATGGTCGCGTAGAACACGGCGAGGTGCTCGACCACCATCTCCGTGCTGAGCGGCGCGTCCGGGCGCAGGAACCCGGCGATCTCCATGCTGCGGCGGAACTCTTCGGGATCATCGCGAACGCACAGGCTCCCCGCCATCTGCATCAGCGGGCGAAGCTCGCCGACCGTGAAGTGCTTGACGAGCCCGAAGTCGAGGAAGGTGACCCGCCCGTCACCGTGGAACAGGTAATTGCCAGGGTGCGGGTCGCCGTTGAACGCGTGCAGCTCGTACAGGCTGCGGAAGACGAACCGGTAGATCGTCTCACTCGCCAGGTCGCGCTCGGCCTGCGGCCAGCCGGCCAGCTCGGCGAACCTGGCGCCGACCGCGAGCTCGCTGGTCACCATCCGGCTGGTCGAGAGCCCGGCGACGATCTTGGGCACGCTGATCGTCGGATGCCCGTCGTAGTAGTCGGCGAACAGCGCCTGGCTGGCCGCCTCACGCCGGTAATCGAGCTCCTCGAGCACGCGCTCCCTCAGCTCGGCGATCAGCGCATCGACGTCCTGGCTGGGCGCGGTGATCCGCAGCATCCTGCGCAGCAGGGCGACGTTGTCCAGGTCGGCGGCGATCGCCTCGGCGATCCCCGGGTACTGCACCTTGACAGCCACCGCGCGGCCGTCGTGGGTGATCGCCCGGTGCACCTGGCCGATCGACGCGGCCGCGATCGGCTCCGGGTCCCAGGTCGCGAACGCCTGCTCGGGCGCCATCCCGAGCTCGGCCCTGACCACGCTGGCCGCGAGCTCGGCACTCATCGGCGGCACGCTGTCCTGCAGCCGGCTGAGCGTCCTGCGAACGGCGGGCGACAGGCCGTCGTCCACGTAGCTGGCCATCTGGCCGATCTTCATCAGGACGCCCTTCATCGCCCCGAGCGTCTCTGCGACGTCCTGCGCGGTTTGCAGGGCAAGATCCTGGCGTAGCTGCTGCCTGGCCTCGCCGGCCGCCGCGAACAGCTTCGGCGCGCTGGTCGCATAGCGCGCGCCGCCGCGGGCGACCAGCCGGACCGCCGACATCCCGCGCCGCAGCCGCAGGTTCCCTGGCTGGCCCGAGGCACCTGCCCCAGGCCACCGCGCTGTCGTGGGCGGGCCCGCCAACCCCGCCACCCCCGGCTGCCCCGCGCGCCGCCGCAGCGCTCGCACGCCCGCCACCGCGAGGGCGCCCGCGCCGAGCACGGCAAGGCCACCGCCGATCGCCGCGACCGCCGTGAGCCGCTTCCTCATGCGCGCGCGGCTTGACGCGAGGCTTGAGCGGCGCGGACCCGCGCGGTGATCCGCTGCCGCGCCTCGAGCACCCCGGGCTCGCCCAGGATCACGGCGTCGAGCACCCCGAGCGCCTGCCGGATCTCGGTCTGCCTGGCTGGCGTCAGCGGCTCGGGCGGGTAGCCGTACATCTCGCGCGCCCAGTCGGGCAGCGCCGCGATCACGCCGCTCCTGATGTCCTGCCAGATCTCGGCGATGTCCTCGTCAAGGCCGGGCGGATCGAGCACGTAGGCGGTCGACTGCCTCGCGCCCGCGGTGCAGGCGAGCTCGGGGCGGACCGATTCCAGGTAGGACTCAAGCTCGGCGACCGACGCGGGTACCTGACCGCGCGGGACGCCGACCAGTTCGGCCGCCACGACCATCTCGGCGACGTAGTCGTCGGCGTCCTGCGGCGACGGGGCAGTGCCGAACAGCCGCCGCGCCACCAGCGACGACTCGACAAGGACGGCGTGCACCCACAGCAGCAGCGCCGGATCGCTCGCCGCGTAAGGCCGCCCGGTGACCTCGTCGACGCCGGTGACGTGCTCGTGGATCCGCCGGACCCTGGCCGCTGCCCGCTCGGCGGCCGCCTTCTCGCCGAAGCTGACCGCGGCCAGGTACCCCGACGTGGCCGCCAGCCTGCCCACCGGGTCCTCGCGCCAGTCGCTGTGCTGGTCGACGCCTGCCATCGCGAGCGGGTGCAGCGCCTGGATCAGCAGCGCCCGCAGCCCTGCGACGGGCGCTGACATGTCCGCGTTCGCCCGCCAGGTGACGCTGGCAGGCCCGAAGAACCCGTCGTCGGCCCGCGCCTGCGGCACCCCGGCAGCAAACGCCGCCCCGGATCGCTCGACCAGCCCGGTAGCGTCCGCAAAGGCATCTGCGCTCATGTCAGCCAACGTACCTCGCCGCATCCCGCGCCAGAACTGACAGGTGCGGCAAGCTTCTCTTATGGGCGACGAGGAGCAGCGGCGCACGCCTCGGCTGGGGATCGACATCGGCCGGGTGATCATCAACGGCTCGGCGCACCCAAACGGCGGCGATACCGCTTTCTTCCAGGGCGACGATGCGACGATGCTGGCGACGCCGGAGATGGATGGCGCCGTGCCAGCGATCGCCCGCCTAGTCGCGCGCTTTGACGGCCGGGTCTGGCTGATCTCCACGTGCGGCCCCGTCGTACAGGAACGTACCCTGCGCTGGCTGGACAGCCACGACTTCTACCGGCGCACCGGACTGGCACCGTCCAGCGTCTTCTTCTGCCGGACCCGGCCTGACAAGCGCCACTACTGCGAGCAACTGGCACTCACCCACTTCGTCGACGATCACCCGGAGGTTCACGCCCATATTCGCGGTGCCGTTGACCACCAGTACTTCTTCGGTCCCCAGGTCGCAGGCGTGCCGAGCTATGGCAGGCACGTGCTTACCTGGGCCGAAGCGGAAGCCGAGATCCTTGCCACGCTCGCCGTGTAGGCCCAGCCCGCATGATCAGGCGGCATACGTGCGAAGGAGGCGCAGGGCAGCGGCGGCGTGCGGCCCTTCGGTGCGCAAGCCAGACTCCTCCGGGGCGAGCCGCTGGGCTGCCACCCGGCAGAACTCACCGGCTGATCCCACGATCGCTGATCGCGCGTCCGGCGAGCCGTACCGCCACACATCCGAGCCGTCGGGGGAGATCAACTCGCACCGCAGGTCCGCGGGCTCCTGTCCGGCCAGCGCGAACGCGTACGGCAGCGTGCGGTGCGCCAGCCAGGCGACGTGCCGCAATCGCGCGGTGTCGGCGAACGGGATGCCAAGGGGCCCGGTGATGTCCAGGCCATGCGCCCAGTGCTCGGCCAGCCGGGTAGTCGCGAGCGTGGCTGGCCGCAGCGGCGCTTCCACCCACTCCACGGGCCGGCCCGGATCTGCTGCCCGCAGTGCCGCGAGGGCGGCCAGCCGCGCCTGCTGCCACCTCGCTGGCACGTCGACGGCAGCGACCAGATCGTTCCTGACCCTGTCATCCATCGCCTGGTCGAGCGTCATCCCGGGTGGGGCGCGAAATCCGAGGCCCCGGCCGGTGGCGACGGCGACCACGGCCTCCTCGCCCTGCGCGAGGTGCAAAAGCACGTCAGCGACCGTCCACCCGCGCGCCGCCGACGGTGCCGACAGCTGCGCGCCGTCAAGGCC
>JASIBM010000038.1 GCA_030045175.1 Streptosporangiaceae bacterium
CGCCCCGGGCGCCGCTGCCGCGCCACCCGCGCCCGGCGCGGAGCCAGCACCCCACGTGCCACCCGCGCCCGGCGCGGAGCCGCCCATGCTCCGCGCGCCAGGTATGCCCGCAGCGTGACTCGCCCGGCGCAGGGCTATCACGGAAGGCTCCTCGTCGTCCTGCCCTCCCCCGGCCGCGCTGAACGCCTTGCCGAGCATCCCGAGCGCCCCGGTTAGCTCGCTCGGGATCATCCACACCGTGTTGCCCTGACCCTGGGCAAGCTGCGGCAGCGTCTGGAGATACTGGTAGGCGAGCAGCTTGGGGTCCGGGTCGCCCTCGTGGATCGAGGCGAAGACGGTAGCGATCGCCTGGGCCTGACCCTCGGCCCGCAAGATCGCCGATTGCTTCTCGCCCTCGGCCCGCAAGATCGCGCCGCGCTTGTCGCCCTCGGCCGTGAGCACCTGCGCCTGCTGGAGCCCTTCCGCGTGCAAGATCGCGGCGCGCTTCTCCCGCTCGGCCTTGAGCTGCTTCTCCATCGCGTCCTTGATCGACTGGGGCGGATCGATCGAGCGGATCTCGACCCTGGTGACCCGGATGCCCCACCGGCCGGACGCGTCGTCGAGCACACCGCGAAGCTGCGTGTTGATCTTGTCTCGGGAGGTCAGCGTCTGCTCGAGATCCATGCTGCCGATGACGCTGCGCAACATGGTCGCGGCCAGTTGCTCGATCGCCTGGATGTAGTTGACGATCTCGTAATCGGCCGCCCGAGGGTCAGTGACCTGGAAGAACAACACGGTGTCGATGGCCACGACCACGTTGTCCTCGGTGATCACCCGCTGGCCGGTGAACGAGACCACCTGTTCGCGCAGGTCGATCAGGTCCTTGACCTTGTCGATCATCGGGAGGACCAGGTGCAGGCCTGGCTCGAGGGTCTTGTGGAACTGACCGAGCCGCTCGACGTTGCGCGCCCTGGCGGGCGGCACCAGCCAGATCGACCGGCTGAGGAACGCGATCATCGCCACGAGGGCGACGACCACCACCACGAGGATGGCAATGGCACTTGCGGACATCTCTTACTCCCTCGGGTGGACAAGCGCCGTGGCGCCCTTGATCTGCAGGACATCGACGTTCGAGCCGGCCGGGATCACCGACATCTCGTCGTACGGCCGCGCGGTCCACTCCTGGCCGTCGATCCGCACTCGCCCCGCGCGGGGCGTGACGTCTTCGAGCACGTAGCCGGTCTGGCCGACAAGGGCAGCGGTGCCGGTGCGCAGCGCTGGCCTGCGGTTGAGCCTGCGCACGGCGAGTGGCCTGATCAGCACGATCGAGGCCAGTGAGACGGCGATGAACACGACGACCTGCACGACAGCGCCGACGCCGACCGCGGCCGTCACCGCGGCCGCCAGCGCCCCGACGGCTATGAAGCCGAACGCGAGCGACGTCGTGGTCAGCTCAGCCACGCCGAGCGCGACGGCGGCGATCAACCATGCGATCCACAGATGCACGCGACGCTCCGGTCAAGTCCGATGCAATCGGTCGATGCTCACTATTATGCCGCCGGCCAATGACAATCCATGCCCGATGGTGCCCTAAAAGGCACCCGGAGGCGAGCGGGAAGTGGAGTCAGCCTGCCGCAGCGGTGCCCGGCGGCGGCACGACCATGGTGCAGTACATGCAGCGCGTGGCCTGCACCGGAATCTGGCTGAGGCACTCCGGGCAGGCGCGCTGCGTCGCGGCCTTCTTGCGCTCGGCGAAGGCGAGCACCTTGGCTACCGGAGCGACGATCAGGAAGTAAACAACGGCGGCGATTATCGCGAACTCGATGAGCGCGTTGAGGAACAGGCCATAGGAAATCACGCCATGCCCGACAGTGACGGTCAGGTAGCCGAAGTTCGGCTTCCCCACGATCGCCGAGATCAACGGCGTAATGATGTTCGCCACCAGGGCCTGCACGACCGCGTTGAAAGCCACGCCGATGACGACGGCCACGGCCAGGTCGACCAGGTTCCCCCGGAGCAGGAACGCCCTGAACCCTTTCATATCCATTTCTCCATATTTTTGCGTGGATTACGCGTTCGAGCGGATGGCATATTTTCTTGCGGCCCCCGTCCGCAAACGCACGACGAAGGCGACGCTATCAATGGGCCCGTTCGGCGTTCCTGTAGCACTCCGGCGTAGCTGGCCGCGCTTCACAGAACGCAGTCAAAGCGGGCACTATGGGGGTTGATCAGCCACGCGAAGGGAACCCTCATGTCGCACCAGGCCACGCTGTCCTACAGTCACGGCGCATCTGGCCTCGAACTGCTCGGCGAGACCATCGGCGCGAACCTTCGCCGCGTCGCCGCGCAGCACCCCGACGCCGAGGCGCTCGTCGACGTGCCGTCCGGCCGGCGGTGGAACTACGCCCAGTTCGACGGGCAAACCGACACCTTGGCCCGCGGCCTGATCGCGGCCGGCCTCGCCGCCAGGGACCGGGTCGGGATATGGGCGCCGAACTGCGCCGAGTGGGTCCTGCTCCAGTACGCGACGGCCAGGGCCGGGATCATCCTGGTCAACATCAACCCCGCCTATCGCAGTCATGAGCTCGGCTTCGCGCTGCGGCAGTCCGGAGTGCGACTGCTGATCAGCGCGGAGAGCTTCAAGACCAGCGACTACCGGGCGATGGTGGACGAGGTCCGCGGCGACCTGCCCGACCTAGCCGACGTGATCTACCTGGGAACCGCTCAGTGGGATGCCCTGTTCGCCGCGGGCCTCGCGGGCGCGGGCGGGGCCGGGGCCGGGGACGGGGACGCCGACGCGCTGGCTGAGCGCGAGGCGAGCCTGTCCTGGGACGACCCGATCAACATCCAGTACACGAGCGGGACGACCGGCTTCCCGAAGGGCGCGACGCTCTCGCACCACAACATCTTGAACAACGCGTTCTTCATCGGGGAGGGATGCGGGTACACCGAGCGCGACCGCGTGTGCATACCCGTGCCGTTCTATCACTGCTTCGGGATGGTGCTTGGCAACCTGGCCGCGACGACGCACGGCGCCTGCATCGTGATCCCAGCGCCGGGCTTCGACCCGGCGCAAACCTTGCACGCGGTGCAGGCCGAGCGGTGCACCTCGCTGTACGGCGTGCCCACCATGTTCATCGCCGAGCTCGCGCTGCCCGACTTCGCGAGCTATGACCTGTCCACGCTGCGCACCGGCATCATGGCCGGGTCACCGTGCCCGGTAGAGGTGATGAAGCGCGTGGTCAGCGACATGAACATGGCCGAGGTGACGATCTGCTACGGCATGACGGAGACCTCGCCGGTATCGACGCAGACCACGGCCACCGATGACACCGAACGCAGGGTCTCGACCGTGGGCCGGGTGCACCCGCACGTGGAGGTCAAGATCATCGACCCGGAAACCGGCCGGGTCGTCCCGAGGGGCACGCCGGGCGAGCTGTGCACCCGCGGCTACTCGGTGATGCTCGGCTACTGGAACGAGCCGGACAAGACCGCCGACGCGATCGATCAGGCGCGCTGGATGCACACCGGTGACCTGGCGGAGATGGACCAGGCCGGGTACCTGAACATCGTCGGCCGGATCAAGGACATGGTCATCCGAGGAGGGGAGAACATCTACCCGCGCGAGGTGGAGGAGTTCCTGTACGCGCATCCCGCCATCGAGGACGTCCAGGTGATCGGGGTACCGGACCCGAGGTACGGCGAGGAGCTGTGCGCCTGGATCAAGCGCAGGCCAGGCCAGGACCTGACCGCCGACCAGGTCAGGGATTACTGCCAGGGCAAGATCGCGCACTACAAGATCCCGCGGTACGTCAGGTTCACCCAGGAATTCCCGATGACGGTCACCGGCAAGATCCAGAAGTTCAAGATGCGGGAAACGTCGATCGCCGAGCTCGGCCTCCAAGCCGCGAGCGAGACGCAGACGGCCTGAACCCCCGGGGTTTCTTGATCGTGGTTGGTTTTCGTTGAATGCCCCGGTAAACCCACCGTGATCATGGAACTCGCGGAACGCGACAGGCTGGACCGCACCGGCGCAGCGGTCCGGGCCAGTCACGGCTCGCGAGGACGGCGGCGATCTGCGCGGCCGTCTGACATGGCGTGCCGTTCACATCGGTCCAGCCGTACCTGAGCGTCGTCACGCCCATGGCGATCACGGCGTTGGCGCGGCGGATGTCTTGCCACCTCAGGTGATCTGGATGGGCCTGCTTCCCATCGAGTTCCACGCACAACTGGTAATCGTCGTAGAGATTGTCGAGGAAGCGGGCACGGCCGTCGCCGGAGAGCCTGGCCTGGCGAACGGCACGTGGCAACCCGTGTGGTCGTTCGACACGATGCACATACCGGTACTCAAGCATCGAGTGAGCGCCAGCGCCGATCTCGGCGAGTGCCTCGGCCAACTCGGCTCGCCAGCGCATTTTCTTGCGCCCGCCCATAGCTCCCACCAGCCGGTCGGCTGTGGTAAGCCCCCGCTGGCACGCCGCGCAGGCCGCGTTGAACGCGGTGTCAAACGTCAGGGCCTGGTGTGCCAGGTCAAGAACAGTTTCCTCGATCCGCGTGCGAGGCGGCAGCAGGGCCGGATGGCGCGCCTGCGCTAGCCGGGCCGAACGGTGGATGACCAGGCCAGGGATCGCGGCGACATGCCTGCCTACCGGAATCGTGATGTGGATGAGCGAGCTCTGCGCATCGGTGACCCGGAACAGTTCCGCCGCTGTCTGGTGACTGAGCACCGCATCTGGCCCGGCCCGGTGCACCGCGGCCCACAGCACGGCCTCCCTGGACGGATCGCCGGTGAATACCGAATAAACGCCGCGCTGCAGGGTGCGCCAGCGCTCGGAGCGGATCAGCCAGTCGACCGTATCCGCGCTCAGCCCGAACCCGAGCGCCTGCTTACGCGAGATGACGCCGCACTGAATCGCCACCATCTCCTGGCAGCCGCGCGGCAGCACGATTCGCATGACGACACAGTGCCTAGCCAGTCAACGTCTTAGCGAGCACTCATGGAGGACCTGTGGACAACCAGCTCGCCATCCACATCCCACGCCAGGGTCCGCCATGATCACGGTGGCTTTCCGTAGCATGGACCGGCAAACCCATCCCGCCCATTCCCACGCCAGGGTCCGCCATGATCACGGTGGCTTTCCGTAGCGTGGACCGGTAAACCCACCGTGATCAAGGACGAGAGCCTAAGCCGACCCGGTCGCCCGTGCCGGAGCCGAGCGGACATCGAGCCGGTCGAGCAAGTCTGCCGTGGCGCGGGCCACGGCGTCGACAGCCTGGTTGAACGCCTCGGCGTTGTGCGCAGCCGGCTTGCGGAACCCGCTGATCTTGCGCACGTACTGCAGGGCGGCGGCGCGCATGTCCGCCTCGGTGACGTGTTCGGCATAGGGCTCGCGCAGGGTCTTGATGCTTCGGCACATGAACTCAAGCTAACCGATCCTTGGCCCTGCGCCAGGCGCCATGGGCCGTCCGCGCCGCGCCAGGCACCGAACGCGCCATGCGCCAGGCACCGTCCGCGCCGCGCCAGGCACCGTCCGCGCTGCGCCAGGCGCCGCGGCGCCAGCGCTCAGCCTGGGCAGGCGATCTGCCCGATCGGGCCGCCGATAGCGACCTGGTTACCCGGCGCGGCCGTCGCACCTGGCCCGGCCAGGGTGATCTGGCCGCGGACGCTCGCTGGCGTGAGCGGACGGAAGATGACCCGCTGACCCGGCCCGATCACGCGGACCGAGATGCCGGCCTTCGCAGGCACCTGCACGATGCTGCACTGGGCACCCGGACCCACCAGGCCGAGCCCGGCTCCGCACGATGGCAGCGGCGCGCTCGCTGGCACCTGTACCGGCGCGCTCGCTGGCACCTGGACCGGCGCGTTCGCTGGCACCTGCACGAAGGCCCGCTTCGCCGGGCCGACGCCTGAGCCAGGAGCCGCAAGCCTGATCACCGCCTGGCCGCTTATGACCAGCCCGCCATTGGCCCGCAGCCTGATGAACCGCGGCCCGGGGGCGAGCACGCCGCATGGGCCCGCAACCTTGACGTTCGCAGGCAGCGGCGGTGAGATCGCGGCACGCCGAACTGGGCCGGGTCCGACGGCGCCGGCCTGCCGCAGCACCGTCGTCGTGGACGGCGCGGTCGCCATGTTGACCGCGAGCCCGGTGAGCGCGCCGGCCAGCAAGGTCGCGACCACCCACCCGGCAGACCGGCTGGTCAGGGCCGCCTGGAGGCCCCCGCGGTCCGGGCGCGCATGGCCCGCGGCCACCGTCGGCCTGTGGCCCGCGGGATCCGCGGCCGCCGCGTACGGACCTGGGTACGGATCAGGGTTCACGTACCTCACGCCGCCAGGGTCCGCGGTCAGCGTGTCTGGCTCTGCCAGATTCGCGGCGTCCGGGTCCGGCCCCACGTCCGGGCTCAGGTCCGGGTCCGCAAGGTCCGCCGCCCCCGCCTCCGGGTCCGGGTCCGCAAGGTCCGCCGCCTCCGGGTCCGGGGCCGCCTCCGGATCCGGGTCCGGGTCGGCATAGTGATCCTGTTCGTCCATGGCCCGAGGCTATTCGACGGAAATCAAGCGCATCATACGGATTGCGTGTGAGTTCAATGTGAATGTCCGCGACCAATCCGCGTCGCCGCATCGCCCGTGGCGCCGCACCCGCACGCCGGGCACTACCCCAACCATCGGGTGCGAACTGGCACCATGGGTAGATCATGCTGCTTACCGAACGGCTGCCCGACCCCGGCCCCGGCCCCGGCCCCGGCCCCGGCCCCGGCCCCGGCCCCGACGCCGACTCCGGCACCGCGTCCGCAGGCACCGCGGACCCGGACGAGCTGTACGCTGCCTTCACCGGCTGGGCCGCCGATCAGGGGCTCACGCTGTACTCGCACCAGGACGAGGCCCTGATCGAGCTTGTCTCGGGCGCCAATGTGATCTTGTCGACGCCCACGGGCTCAGGCAAGAGCCTGGTCGCCACCGCGGCCCACTTCGCCGCGCTGGCCGACGGCAGGCGCAGCTATTACACCGCGCCGATCAAGGCCCTGGTGTCAGAGAAGTTCTTCGCGCTCTGCGACATCTTCGGGCCGCGCAACGTCGGGATGATGACCGGCGACGGCAGCGTCAACGCCAGCGCCCCGATCATCTGCTGCACCGCCGAGGTGCTCGCCAACATCGCACTCCGCGACGGCGCCGCGGCCGACGCCGACCTGGTGATCATGGACGAGTTCCACTACTACGCGGACCCGGACCGTGGCTGGGCCTGGCAGGTCCCGCTGATCGAACTGCCGCGCGCACAGTTCCTGCTGATGTCGGCCACGCTCGGGGACGTGACCAGGTTCCAGCTGGACCTGACCAGGCGCACCGGCCGCCCCACCGCGGTCGTCATGTCGGCGGAGCGGCCGATCCCGTTGCTGTTCAGGTACGTCGCCGAGCCGTTGCACGAGACGATCGAGGACCTGCTCGCCACCAGGCAGGCACCGGTCTATATCGTGCACTTCACCCAGGCCGCCGCCATTGACCAGGCGCAGGCGCTGATGAGCGTCAACGTCTGCACTCGCGCGGAAAAGGACGCCATTGCCGAGCTGATCGGCCGGTTCCGCTTCACCGCCGGCTTCGGCAAGACGCTGTCCCGGCTCGTCAGGCACGGCATCGGGGTGCATCACGCCGGGATGCTCCCTCGTTATCGCCGCCTGGTGGAGACCCTGGCGCAGGCCGGGCTGCTCAAGGTGATCTGCGGGACGGACACCCTCGGCGTCGGCATCAACGTGCCCATCCGCACGGTCTTGTTCACGTCGCTGTCCAAGTACGACGGCAGCGTCACCAGGCTGCTCCAGGCCAGGGAGTTCCACCAGATCGCCGGGCGCGCGGGCAGGGCCGGGTTCGACGACGCCGGCTCGGTCGTGGTGCAGGCTCCCGAGCACGTGATCGCGAACGAGAAGGCGCTCGCCAAGGCCGGCGACGACCCGAAGAAGCGGCGCAAGGTGGTGCGCAAGAAGCCGCCGCCAGGCATGGTGTCCTGGGGGCAGCCCACGTTCGACCGGCTGGTCGCTTCCCCGCCTGAGCCGCTGAGGTCCAGCTTCAAGGTGACCCACGCGATGCTGCTTAACGTGATCAACCGCCCCGGAAGCTGCTTCGCCTCGATGCGGCACCTGCTCACAGACAACCACGAGGACCGCGCGGCCCAGCGCAGGCACATCCACCACGCGATCGAGATCTACCGCGCCCTGCTGGCCGGCGGGGTGGTCGAGCGGCTCGCCGAACCCGACGACGCCGGACGGATGGTCCGCCTGACCGTCGACCTGCAAGCGGACTTCGCGCTGAACCAGCCGCTTTCCCCGCTCGCGCTCGCCGCCATCGACCTGCTCGACGTGACATCGCCCGAGTACCCGCTCGACGTGCTCTCCGTGATCGAGTCGACGCTCGATGGCCCGCGGCCGGTCCTCGCCGCGCAGCAGTTCAAGGCGCGGGGCGAGGCGGTTGCCGAGATGAAGGCCGAAGGCGTCGACTACGAGACGCGGATCGAGCTGCTCGACTCGGTCAGCTACCCCAGGCCGCTGGCCGACCTGCTCGACGCCGCGTACGAGATCTACCGGCGCGGTCACCCATGGGTGGCCGATTACGAGCTGGCGCCCAAGTCGGTGGCCCGCGACATGTACGAGCGGGCGATGACGTTCACCGAGTACATCGCCTGGTGCGGCCTGGCCAGGTCGGAGGGCCTGCTGCTGCGTTACCTCGCCGACGCGTACAAGGCACTGAGGCAAACCGTGCCCGAGGACGCCAAGACAGAAGAGTTGTCCGACCTGATCGAGTGGCTCGGAGAGATGGTGCGCCAGGTCGACTCCAGCCTGCTTGACGAATGGGAAAAATTGGCCCACCCAGACGCGGTGGGGCCGGCCGGCCCCACCGCCGATCTCTCGGAGCGGCCTCCCGCCGTGACCGGCAACACCCGCGCCTTCCGGGTACTCGTCCGCAACGCCCTGTTCCGCCGGGTGGAGCTGGCGGCGCTGCGCCGCTGGGACGAGCTCGGTGACCTCGACGCCGAGTCTGGCTGGGACGCCGATGCCTGGGCCGACGCGCTCGAGCCTTACTTCGCCGAGCACGACGAGATCGGCACGGGCTCGGACGCGCGCGGCCCGGCGATGCTGATCCTGGACACTGCCGACCCGGACGTGTGGCGCGTGCGGCAGATCTTCGACGACCCGGCGGGCGACCACGACTGGGGCTTTTCCGCCGAGGTCGACCTGGCGGGCTCGGACGAGGCCGGCGAGGCCGTGATCTGGATCACCGCCGTCGGCAGCCTGACCTGACCAGCACGGCGATCCGGCTCGCCTACCTGCACGAAGTCCGAGTTAGGTGGACTGAGGGGCCTTTACTCCCCTAATATCTTCCGACGACGGGTCGTAGGGATTTATCGGCACAGCGCGCCTAACGACCGCGTCGTCATTTCGCGGGGCACGCCCGGCGGACGGGCGGTAGGTTCTCACGCGGGGCGCGCGCGAGACGAGGGACGCGGCACAACGATGTGGCATTGGCGGGCGCTGGCAGTCGGAGCAGCGGTTTGCGCGATCATCGCGACGCTGGCCCTGACCGGGACCGGCGGCGCGCCGCTGGCCGCGGCGCTGCGTGACGTCGGCCTCGCCCCTAAGCTCCACTCGACGACCATCACGATCAACGGCACGAAGCCGGGGCGGACCTATTACGGCGTCGGCGCGATCAGCGGTGGCGGCGGCACCGCCAGGTTGCTGATCGACTACCCAGAGCCCGAGCGCAGCCAGATCCTGGATTACCTGTTCAAGCCCGGCTACGGCGCCGACGTGCAGGTGCTCAAGATGGAGATCGGCGGCGACGCGGAGGCCACCGACGCGGCCGAGCCGTCGTTCGAGCACACGCCGGGCCACATCAACTGCAACGCAGGCTACGAGATATGGCTGGCGCAGCAGGCCGTCGCGCTCAACCCGCACATCGTGCTCTACGCGCTCCAGTGGAACGCACCTGGCTGGGTCGGCGACGGGCAGCAGAACCCGTGGACCCAGACCGACATCGATTACCTGATGAGCTGGATGAACTGCGCCAAGCAGGCCGGCCTGAACATCGCCTACCTGGGCGGCTGGAACGAGCACCGGATGCTCGACGGGGTCACGCCGACCATCATGAACTGGTTCATCGACCTGCGCGCCGCGCTCGACACGCACGGGTACGCCAGCACCAAGATCGTGGCGCTGGACACCCACGTGTACCCGTGCTGCGACTTCGCCCAGCTCCTGGCCAGCCACCCGAGGTTCAGCAACGCGATCGGCGTGCTCGGCTATCACGACATCTGCCGGTACCCGACGACAGGCAACGCCTGTTACGTCCCGCAGGCGGCCAAGGAATCAGGCAAGCCGATCTGGGCCACCGAGATCGGCGCGCTGCGCCCGCCCGGCGGCACGGCCGCACTCGCGCGCACGATCAACAACACCTTCATCCAGGCCGACGTGACGGCGACGATCGAGTACCCGCTGGTCACGGCCATGCCTGCCGGCATGCCCGAAGAGGACAGAGGCCTGGTCAGCGCCAGCCAGCCGTGGAGCGGCTACTACGACGTGCCGCTGACCACGTGGGTGTTCGCCCAGACCACGCAGGTCACTCAGCCCGGCTGGGCGTACGTGGACGGCGCGGACGGCCAGCTCGGCGGTGGCAACTGGGGAACCTACGACGGCTACATGCCGAAGGACAAGTCGGCGTGGAGCCTGGTGGTGCAGACCAGCGACGCCAGCAGAGCCCAGGACGTGACCGTGCACATCAAGGGCGGGCTACCAGGCAGCGCGCCGGTGCAAGTCTGGTCGACCAACTTGAACTCCCCCGACCCGTCGCAGTGGTTCACGCAGGGCACCACCATCACGCCAGCCGGCGGCTCGTTCACCGCCACGCTTCAGCCCGGCTACATCTACTCGTTCACCACCACGACCGGCCAGGGCAAGTGCGGCGTCGGCGGCGACGGGTCGGCCTGCCCGGTGACGCAACCGCCGACGGCCATGCCGCTGCCGTACTCGACCACGGCGTCTGGAACCACCTGGCCGCAGTCGGCCTACGGGCGGGACGCGTCCGGCGAGCCCTGGGGCCTCGAGGCCGCCGACGGGTCGTTCGAGTACCCGTCGACGACCAGCCCGTACTTCGAGCAGACCACGGTCGGGGAGCCGGACTTCTGGCAGCCTCCGGCCAGCAATCAGCTCCCGAGGTTCCCTTACGCGCTGGTCGGCGACTACTGCATGGGCGACCTGCCGATTACCCAGGGCACCGCGGTGCCCGCCGACTGCGGCGCCTCGCCGAAGGCGAACTACACCGTCTCGGCGACGGTCACGTTCACCGCGGCAGGCCAGAAGGCCGGCGTGATCGCCAGGTACTACCGGCCGGTCACCACGCCGATCCAGTATTTCTATGGCTACCGGTTCACGATGTGGAGCACCGGGCGCTGGTACCTGATCCAGGACAACCTGACCGCGGCGCCTGTCACGCTCGCCACCGGCAGCTACGCCAAGGCGGCCGGGGTCGGCAAGCCGCACACGCTGAGCCTGATGGTCAACGGCAGCCTGCTCACCGCCAAGATCGACGGGCACGTCGTGGATACGCTCACGAACTCGGCGCACCCGACCGGGATAGCCGGCATCTGCACCGGCGGCTGGTACCCGGTCCAGTTCGACAACCTCACCGTCACGAGCCCCTGACGTCCCGGCGAGCGGGCGAGCGAGAAGGAGCATGCCAAGGATGCGTATGCGCTGGTCAGCTACGCGAGTTACCCTGGTGGCCGTCGTGATCGCGGGGCTCTGCGCCTGCGGGACGAGCGTGGCGAGCCACGCAGTCACGGCAAGCCAGCCGGCCACGTCGATCACGATCAGCGGCGCCAGGCCCGGGCTGGAGTTCTACGGAGTGGGCGCGATCAGCGGCGGCGGCGGCACCGCCAGGCTGCTGATCGACTACCCCGAGCCCGAGCGTCAGCAGATCCTGGACTACCTGTTCAAGCCCGGATATGGCGCGGACGTCCAGATACTCAAGATGGAGATCGGCGGCGACGCGGAGGCCACGGACGCGGCCGAGCCGTCGTTCGAGCACACCAGGGGCCACATCAACTGCAACGCAGGCTATGAGATGTGGCTGGCCCAGCAGGCGCTCAAGCTCAATCCCCACATCGTGCTCTACGCGCTCCAGTGGAACGCGCCCGGCTGGGTGGGCAACGGGAAAGAGAACCCGTGGACCAAGACCGACTACGGCTACCTGCTCTCCTGGCTCAAGTGCGCCAAGCAGGACGGGCTCCCGGTCCAATACCTCGGCGGCTGGAACGAGCACCTGCCGCACGGCCTGGTCACGCCGGCGATCATGAAGTGGTTCGAGGGCGAGCGCGCGATGCTTGACGCGCACGGCTACAGCGACATCAAGATCGTCGGCGTGGATTCCGCCCGCCGCGACCCCGACGTGTCGGACCTGCTGGCCGGCAACCCGGCCTTCGCCAGGGCGCTCGACGTGCTCGGCTACCACGACATCTGCGAGTACCCCACCACCGGCCGGATATGCACGGTGCCCGAGGCCGCGCTGAAGTCGGGCAAGCCGATCTGGGCCACCGAGATCGGCTCGCTGCGCCCGCCCGGCAACGGCGGCGACCTCGCCCGCACGATCAACAACGCGTACATCCAGGCCAAGGTCACGGCGGTAATCGCGTACCCGCTGGTCACCGCCATGCCGGGGGGCATGCCCGAGGAGGACCGCGGCCTGGTCGAGGCCAGCCAGCCGTGGAGCGGCTATTACCTCGTCAGCCTGAACTCCTGGGTGATGGCGCAGACCACGCAGTTCACCCAGCCGGGCTGGCTGCACGTGGCGGGCGCAAGCGGGCAGCTCACCGGTCTGAACGACGGATCGTACGTCGCCTACATGGGGCCGAGCCGCAAGGCCTGGAGCCTGGTCGCGCAGACCAGCGACGCCGCAGGCCCGCAGACGATCACCGTGCACGTCACCGGCGGCCTGCCGACGACGACCGTGCACGTGTGGGCCACCAGCCTGAACCCGGGCACCCCGGCCCAGTGGTTCCAGCCGCAGCCGGACATCGCCGAGACCAATGGCACGTTCACAGCGACGCTGCAACCCGGCTACGTCTACTCGTTCACCACCACGACCGGCCAGGGCAACTGCGGCGCCGGCGGCGACGGGTCGGCGTGCCCGGCGGTGCGCCCGGCGACGGCGATGCCGATGCCGTACTCGACCACGCCGTCGGGCAAGACCTGGCCGCAGGACGCGTACGGGCCGGACCAGTCCCTGATGCCCTGGGGGCTCGAGCCAGCCGACGGCTCGTTCGAGTACCCGTCGAAGACCAGCCCGTACTTCGTCCAGACCACGGCGGGCCGGCCAGACTTCTGGCAGCCGCTGCGCAAGCTCGCCAGGTTCCCCTACGCCGTGTTCGGCGACTACTGCATGGGTGACGTCCCGGTCGCGCCGATCCCGCCGAACAACTCCGTGCCGTCCTGGTGCGGCTCGAACCCCGCGGCGAACTACACCGTCTCGGCCACCGTGCGGTTCACGGCTACCAATCAGAGCGCGGGCGTGATCGCGCGGTACTACCGCCCGGTGACCACGCCGATCCAGTACTTCCAGGGGTACAGGTTCGTCGTGTCGGAGTCCGGCCAGTGGCAACTGCTGCTCGACAGCGACAGCCCGGCGCTGGTAGCGCCGACCGTCCTGGCATCCGGATCGGTCGCGGCGCTCGGGACGTCGGCCACGCACGTCCTGAGCCTGACGGTGAACGGCAGCAACCTCACGCCGAGCATCGACGGGACCGCGCTGGGTACCACGGTCGATTCCACCTACTCGACCGGCGTCGCCGGGATCTGCACGGGCGCCTGGTACCCCGTCAGGTTCTACAACGTCACCGTCGGCCCCTGAGGCTGACTCCTGGCCCCCGGCCGAGCATGTCCTAAGTCAGCACTCTCGACCCGGCAGTAACGATCGTGCGGAAGGCAAATGGATCGTAAATTGGGGGCCATGCGTCTTCGACGGCCGCGCGGCAAGACGACCACGGCCATGGCGGGCGGCTGCGCCGTGCTTGTCGTCATTGCCGTGGTCCTGGCCAGCGGGTGGCAGCTGCACTCACGCCGTCATCGCCACCACCACGGGCACCAGCGGCACACGACCGTCACCGACCTCGACTCACTGCCGGCCAAGATCACCATCAACGGGCACCGGGCTGGCCCGGTGTTCGTCGGAGTCGGCGCGATCAGCGGCGGCAGCGCCAACAGCAGGCTGCTGATCGATTACTACGAGACGCATCACGCCGCCCAGGCGCAACAGATCCTGGACTACCTGTTCAAACCCCACTTCGGCGCAAGCCTGCAGATACTCAAGCTCGAGATCGGCGGCGACGCGAACGCCACCGACGGCGCCGAGCCCTCCTACCAGCACGTCCAGGGCAGCGTCAACTGCGGCGAGGGCTACGAGTTCTGGCTGGCCCAGCAGGCGCTCGAGCTCAACCCGGCGCTCAAGATCTACGCGCTGCAGTGGAACGCGCCGCACTGGGTCGGCGAGGGGCAGCAAAACGCCTGGACCCAGGCCGACATCGCCAACGTCATCGGCTGGCTGAAGTGCGCCAGAGCCGACAAGATCAACGTCAGCTACATCGGCGGCTGGAACGAGCACCTGCCGAAGGGCGTCACGCCCCAGGTAATCAACTGGTTCATCAGCCTGCGCAGCGCGCTTGACGCGGCCGGGTTCAGCAGCGTCCAGATCGTCGCCGTCGACTCGTTCCCGCACGTGCACGGCGCCGACGTCGCCGACTTCCTGGCCGACCACAAGCTATTCGACAAGGCGGTCGGCGTGATCGGCTATCACGACGTGTGCGGGCACATGTCGATGCCGGGGCACTGCCGCGTGCCGTACGCCGCGCGCGTGTCCGGCAAGCCGATCTTCGAGGCCGAGCTCGGCGCGCTCCAGCCGCCAGCCGGCTTCGGCGCCATCGCCAGGTCGATCAACGACTCCTACATCCAGGCCGGCGTGACAGGCACGATCGAGTGGCCGCTGCTCAGTTCCATGCCCGCCGACCTGCCGGTGGAGAACCTCGGGCTGGTCCAGGCCAGCCAGCCGTGGAGCGGTAACTACAGCGTCAGCCAGATCACCTGGGTGATCGCGCAGACCACCCAGTTCACCGGGCCTGGCTGGCGGCACGTGCGCGACGCGTCGGGCATGCTTCCTGCGGGCGGCTCCTACGTGAGCTACGAGTCACCGGCGCAGAACCAGTGGAGCCTGGTGGCGCAGACCAGCGACGCGGTCGAGTCGCAGGGCATCTGGGTGCACATCACCGGCGGGCTGCCGAGCACGATCGTGCACGTGTGGCGCACCAAGCTCGGGCCGGCCAGCCCGAGCCAGATCTTCGCGCACGTGGGGGACGTCAGCCCGTCAGGCGGGGCATTCAAGTACACGCTGAGCCCCGGCTACGTCTACTCGTTCACCACCACCACCGGGCAATCCAAGGGAACCGCGCCCGCCCCGCCGCGCGCCACGCCGATGCCGCTCCCGTACACGGCGACGCCGGACGCGGTCAACGTGGCGTACGTCGGCCAGCCCTGGGTCAGCGAGCCGTGGGGATTGTGCGCGATCGACGGGGCATTCGAGTACCCGCCAGGCGACCAGACGACGTTCGCCCAGACCGCGGTCGGGACGCCTGACTTCTGGCAGCCGCCGAAGCCGGGCCAACCGCCGCGGTTCCCTTTCGCCGTCGTCGGCGGCGGCACGTGGCGCAACTACACGGTCTCGACTCAGGTCCAGTTCGCCGGCAAGGCGCAGAGCGCGGGCGTCATCGCCAGGTACCACCGGTCGTCGTTCACCACGCCGGTGCAGGAGTTCGCCGGCTACGAGTTCACGGTCGCCGCGTCGGGCAAATGGCGGCTGCTTCATGACCGGCTCGGCCGCCGGGCGCAGACGCTGGCCTCCGGGCAGGTCGCCAGGCTCGGCACCGGGACCTGGCACACGATCACGTTGTCCGTGCACGGCTCGAAGCTGGTCGGCCTGATCGACAACAAGCGAGTGGTGTCGAAGAGCAACTCGGAGTGGCACAGCGGAGTGGCCGGCATCATGACCGGCGGCTGGTACCGGGTGGTTTTCAGGAACCTGACCGTGACCACATGATAATCTCGCCGAATTACCTCCAAAAGCTTTAAACCGTAAACGCCCCTATGAGGAGCGATTCATGTCGTTCAGGCGCCTTTCGCTGACGCGGCGCGCGTACGCGACCATCGCCGTGCTCGGCCTGCTGGCCATCCCGGCGGTCGCGTCCCAGGCGGCGACCGTCCGGGGCTGGCTAGCACAGGGCCGCGTCGCTCAGAACGGCAGTCTGTACAGCACCAGCATCACGCTCGACGGGAGCGAGCCGGGAACGCCTTTCCAGGGCGTCGGCGCGATCAGCGGCGGCGGCGGGAACTCCCGCCTGCTGATCGACTACCCGGCCAAGCAGCGCCAGCAGATCCTCGACTACCTGTTCAAGCCGGGCTACGGCGCCTCACTGCAGATACTGAAGCTGGAGATCGGCGGCGACGCCTACGCGACCGACGGCGCCGAGCCGTCGATCGAGCACACCAGGGGCAACATCAACTGCGGCGCCGGCTATGAGTTCTGGCTGGCACAGCAGGCGCGCGAGCTCAACCCCAACATCGCGCTGTACGGCTTGCAGTGGAACGCGCCAAGCTGGGTCGGCCACGGCGGCCAGAACGCGTGGACCACCTCCGACATCGACTACCTGATCGACTGGCTGCACTGCGCGACCAAGAATCACCTGCGGATCAACTACATCGGCGGCTGGAACGAGCACCTGCCGCACGGAATCACCACGCAGGTCATGGACTGGTTCGAAGAGCTCCGCTCCACCCTGAACGCCGACGGCTACGGCCGGGTCCAGATCGTCGGCGTCGACTCGTTCGCGCAAACGAGCACCGACACGGACGTGAGCGACTTCCTCGCCAAGTACCCGAAGTTCCGCAGCGCCATCGCCGTGCTCGGCTACCACAACCTGTGCCGCTACCCGGCGAACGGCAAGGTGTGCTTCCTTCCCGCCGCCGCCCGGACGCTCGGCAAGCCCATCTGGGAGTCCGAGATCGGCGCGCTGCGGGAGGGAACGGGCGTCCCGGCCATGGCGCGCTCGCTCAACAACGCCTACATACAGGTCGGGGCGACCGGGATGATCGCCTGGCCGCTGATGGGCTCCCAGCCCGCGAACCTGCCGCTCGAGGACCGCGGCCTGGTCACGGCCGAGCAACCCTGGAGCGGGCAGTACCAGGTCAACCAGCTCACCTGGATAATCGCGCAGACCACGCAGTTCACCAGGCCGGGCTGGGTGCACCTGCTTGGCGCGAACCACGCGTTCGGCGGGTCGTACGGCTCGTACGTCAGCTACGAGGCGCCGGACCACTCGGCCTGGAGCGTGGTCGCGCAGACCTCGGACGCGACGCTGGCGCAGTCGATCACCGTGCACATCACGGGCGGGCTCCCCGACTCGACCGTGCACGTCTGGCAGACGAGCATTAACTCGGCCAGCCCGGACGACTGGTTCGTGCACGACCCGGACGTGACCCCATCCGGTGCCGCGGGGGGATCCGGGGGGTCGTCCCCCCGGGCCAGCACAGCCGTGTTCAGCTACGTGCTCCAGCCTGGCTACGTCTACACGTTCACGACGCTGCGCGAGCCAGGAAAGGGCAACCCTGGCACCATCCCGGCGGCCAAGCCGCTGGCCCTGCCCTACGCGGCCAAGCCAGACGCGTCCAACGAGCCCGAGTACCTC
Organism: Streptosporangiaceae bacterium; assembly: GCA_030045175.1. Taxonomy (GTDB): domain Bacteria; phylum Actinomycetota; class Actinomycetes; order Streptosporangiales; family Streptosporangiaceae; genus Chersky-822. The sequence continues at coordinate 17,742 of JASIBM010000038.1, forward strand.
GCGCCGCAGGACGGGGCGTTCGAGTACCTGGCTGGCTCGACCACCACGTTCGAGCAGACCGCCGTCGGCGAGCCGGTGTTCTGGCAGAACGCCACCGCGTCGCGGTTCCCCTACGCGGTCCTAGGCGACACGAACTGGGGCAACTACACAGTCTCGGCGTCGGTGAGCTTCACCGCGAAGGGCCAGAGCGCCGGCCTGATCGCCAGGTTTGATCACCCGCTGGCCGACGGCGTGGCCCAGCTGTTCAATGGCTACCAGTTCGTCGTCTCCCAGTCCGGGGCGTGGCGCCTGTTCACCAACGCGGCCAAGGGATCGTCGGTCACGCCAAGCACGCTCGCCTCGGGCACCCTGGGCACGGCACTCGATCCAGGGACGTTCTACCCGATCTCGCTGTCCGCCGAGGGCGACCAGCTCACGGCCAGCATCAACGGCACGCAGGTGGCCAGCGTGAGCGACTCAACCTACACGGCCGGCGACGCCGGCGTCAGCACCGGCGGCTGGTACCCCGTCCAGTTCAAGGACCTCCAGGTCACCAGCTAGCCCGCGGCCCCCGCGAGCCTAGGCCAGGTACGCGGCATTTGCCCGGTCGACGGGGACGATCTTCACGCCTAGCGGCAGTAGCGATATGGGGATCAGCTTGAAGTTCGCGAGCCCGAGCGGGATGCCGATGATCGTGACGCACAGCGCGATCCCTGAGATCAGGTGCAGCAGGGCTAGTTCCCAGCCGAACAAGATGATCCAGATGATGTTGCCGATCAGCGAGCCGAGGCCGGCGCCCTGGCGCGGGACGGTGGTGCGGCCGAACGGCCACAGCACGTAGTTCGCGATGCGGAACGCGGCGATGCCGAACGGGATCGTGATGATGAAGATGAACGCGACGACCCCGGCGATCGCGTAGGCGATGGCGAGCCAGAGCCCGGACAGCACCAGCCAGATGATGTTCAACACGACCCGCACGGCCATCAGCTCCCTTGTGCCAGGCACCCG
>JASIBM010000274.1 GCA_030045175.1 Streptosporangiaceae bacterium
ATGACTACGCGTGGGATGACATCGATGCCAGTTCGGGCACGCTCGACAGCGGATACGAATACAACTCGGCCGGTCTGAACGACACGGTGCAGCACCTGGGGACCGGGCGCTACCAGGTCACGTTCGAGGGCCCGGCCTCCTCGGGCACCCACGGCACTGTCAAGGTCAGCGCCTACGGCACTGGCGCCGGCGACTGCGCCGCGTCCGGCTGGCACGGGACCAGCGCTGGCCAGGTCATCGACGTGAACTGCTACACGGCGTCGGGGAACCCTGTCAACCGCGACTTCGACGTCACCTACGCGGGCCGCACCAACTTGATGGGGGTGGCCAACTTCCCGACCGTCAACGCGCTGATCGGGCCCACGGGCCGGGTGATGACGCAGTTCGACAGCCAGGCAGGCGCGAATGTCACTGTGAGTCACGCCGCGACGGGGTTGTACCGGGTGCAAATGAACCACACCACCGAGGCAGAGGGCGGCGGCGACGTGCAGGTGAGCCCGATCACCGGCAGCAAGGACCACTGCGTGGTCGAGGGGTGGACCGGCGGCGCGCATGTCAAGACCATCGCCACCGTCCATTGCTTCAACGGCGCCGGCCACGCGGTCAACTCGGCGTTCACGATCCAGTTCGTCGAGGGCTTCCTGATCTGACCGCCTGGTCATGTTCTCGGCGTTCACCGCCCGAGAACCATGATCACGGTGGATTACCGTCGGATAGCTCGGTAAACCCACCGTGATCATGGATAACATTGCCGCAGGAGGCAAATCAATGGTCAAGATCGTCGCGCGCATCGCGCCTGCGCTGTTTCTCGTTTCCTGCGTGGCGATGATCGCCGCGCCGTCCGCCTCGGCCGCTCCGGGCTCACGCGCCCAGGCGAGCGCGCACGTCGTACCCGGGCTCGAGAGCAGCAAGGCCGGGTACACGTGGTCGGAAGACAGTTCCGAGTACAACTTCAACAGCGGCGGCGCGGCGATCGACGTCAGCGGATCTGACGGTCAGTACACCGTGACGTTCGACAACCTCGGCGCCCTTTCCGGCGGCATCGTTCAGGTCACGCCGTACGACGTCACGGGCACGTGCGCGGTCGGCGGCTGGGGTCCAAGCGGCGGGGATTTCACCGCCAGCGTGTACTGCTATTCGCTCACCGGGAGCCCGCAGAACTCGCTGTTCGACCTGATCGTGACCCAGCCGGCGGTATCGCCGCCGGGGACGTTCGACTATTCGCTCGTCTATAAAGACGCCAGCTCGGGCACGCTCACCGGCCATTACCAGTACAACTCGGCGGGCAAGGCCAACAAGGTGCAGCACCTGGGGACCGGGCGCTACCAGGTCACGTTCGGCGGCAAGGCGTCCTCGGGCACGCGCGGCACGGTGAAGGTCAGCGCCTACGGGGCTGATGCCGGCGACTGCGCCGCTGCCGGCTGGCACGGGACCAGCGCTGGCCAGGTCGTCGACGTCGACTGCTACACGACATCCGGGCACCCAATCAACCGCGAGTTCATGGTCACCTACGCCGGCCGCACCGACCTGATGGGGCTGGGCGGCCTGCCCGCGGCCAACGCGCTGATCGGGTCCACGGGCCGGGTGATGACGCAGTTCGACAGCCAGGCTGGCGCCAGTGTCACGGTGCGCCACACCGGGTCTGGGATGTACGTGGTCAGGCTGAACCACACCACCGAGGCTCTCAACGGCGGCGATGTGCAGGTCAGCCCGATCACCGGCAGTGCGGATCACTGCGTGGTGGATGAATGGGACGGCGGTAGCGACGTCAAGACCGTCGTGGCCGTCCACTGCTTCAACAACAGCGGCCACTCGGCCAACTCGGCGTTCACGCTCCAGTTCGTGGAAGCGGCGAGCGAGGTCTGACCAGGCCCTCGCGCCAGGGCCGGTACGGCGAGCCGGTCAGATCGTGCCGAACAGGCGGTCGCCGGCGTCGCCGAGGCCCGGCATGATGTAGCCGCGCTCGTTGAGCCGCTCGTCCAGGCCGGCCGCGACGACCTTGACTGGGACAGGGAAGTCGTCGGGGAAGGCCGCGTGCACCCGCGCGATGCCCTCCGGCGCGGCCAGCAGGCAGATCGCCGTCATCGACGCCGCGCCACGGGACGCGAGCATCCCGAGTACCACCTCAAGCGTGCCGCCCGTGGCCAGCATCGGGTCGAGCACGAACGCGTCGCGGCCGGTCAGGTCGGCCGGCAGCCTGGTCGCGTACGTCGTCGCGACCAGCGTTTCCTCGTCCCTGGCCAGGCCGACGAAGCCGACATCCGCCTTGGGGAGCAGCCGCGCCATGCCGTCCAGCATCCCGATGCCCGCGCGGAGCACCGGGATCACGAGCGGTGCCGGCCTGGTCAGCTTGACGCCGTCGGCCAGTGCCAGCGGGGTCTGCACCGAGACGTGCTCGACCCTGACGTCACGGGTGGCCTCGTAGGCGAGCAGCGTGACGAGCTCGTCGGTCAGGCTGCGGAAAACGGGCGTCTCTGTGTTGATGTCGCGGAGCGCGGTGAGCTTGTGTGCGATCAGCGGATGATCAGCGACCAGCGTCTGCATGATCCGTAGTCTGACACGCCCGCGCGCAGGGACGGGTCTGGTTAGGCGTCCAGGTGGCCTGGCCGGGCGTCGGGATGGCCCGGCCGGGCGTCAGGCCAGCCGTGCCGTGGCCGGTACCACGCGGCCGTGCATCCTTGGGTGCCGCAGCGCACGCACTGATGCCCGCGCCCCGGGTGGGTCAGTGCCCCTGGGCAGTCGCACGGCGACCAGCTCACGATCACCAGGCCCGGCCCCCACGGGTGACCGGCCGGGCACTCGCCCGGATACGGCCACCAGTCCGGGCGCTCCGCTCCGCTCATCTCACTAGTAGAACATGTATTCGATACAAGGAACCGCATCGCTTGTGCTCCTCTCGAGCCTGGCGGCTGTTGCTGTATCGGCCTGAGCGCCGGGGTTTCGTCGTGGTCAGGGCCTCGCCTAGCGTGCGGGGTTCTCGTGCGGCACGATCGCTGGCGTGAACCTCGCCGTCGCAGCGACCACGTTCGCGCTTGTCTTCTTCGCGGAACTGCCGGACAAGACCGCGCTGGCCAGCCTGGTGCTCGGCAGCCGCTACCGGCCCAGCTTCGCGTTCGCTGGCGTGGCCGCGGCGTTCGCCGTGCACGTCGTGCTCGCCCTGGTGGCTGGCGGCTTGCTCGGGCTCTTGCCGCACAGGTGGCTCGAAGCCGTCGTGGCCGCGCTGTTCGCGCTGGGGAGCGTGCTGCTGTTGCTGCGCGGCAGGAACGAAGCTGAGCAGGCCGAGCGCGCGATCGACGTGCCGCCGACCTTCATCAGGGTCGCGGGCACGAGCTTCCTGGTGATCTTGGTCGCGGAGTTCGGTGACCTGACCCAGATCCTGATCGCTAACCTGGCCGCCCGCTACCACGATCCGCTGGCCGTCGGCACCGGCGGGCTGCTCGCGTTGTGGGTGGTGGCTGGGCTCGCGATGGTCGGCGGGCGTGGCCTGTTGCGGCTGGTGCCGATGCGGCTGATCACGGTCGTCGCGGCCGGGGTGATGGCCGTGCTTGCCGTGGTGAGCCTGATCGGCGCCATTCGCGGCTGACCCGGCCTCGCGGGTAGCATCCGAGCGAGCGGGTAGGTTGCGCGAGCGAGCCGGAGGGAGCGCTTTTGATGGCGATCGATGCCGACGACCTGCTCGTGGCCGACTTGTACCGTCGCTACCGCAGGCCGCTGCTCGCGTTCGTGCTGCGGCTGACGGCGGGGGACAGCCAGCTCGCCGAGGACGTCGTTCAGGAGACGATGTTGCGCGCCTGGCGGCAGGGTGACCAGATTGACCCCGCCGCGCGCTCGCCGATGCCCTGGCTGA
>JASIBM010000275.1 GCA_030045175.1 Streptosporangiaceae bacterium
CCGCATCCTGGCCAGCAACTCGTCCATGCCGAACGGCTTGGTCACGTAGTCGTCGGCGCCCGCGTCCAGGGCCTCAACCTTGTCGGTGCTGTCGGCCCGCCCGGACAGCACGATGATCGGGGCGTCGGTCCAGCCGCGCAGCCCGCCGATCACGTCCACCCCGTCCACGTCGGGCAGGCCGAGGTCGAGAATGACCAGGTCCGGTGGACGCTGCGCGGCCTTGCTTAGCGCCTCGGTGCCGGTGGACGCGACGTCGACGTCATAATGCCTGGCCCGCAGGTTGATCCGCAGCGCGCGCAGGATCTGCGGCTCATCGTCGACCACGAGCACTCGCGTCACGGGCGGGTCACCTCGGCGTCGCCGATGCCGGTGCTCGCGTCGGCGTCAGCCTGGCCCGCCGCCGGTGGCTCGCTGCCCGCGACCGCTGGCAGGCTGAGCGCCATGGTCAGGCCTCCTCCGGGGGTCTCCTCGGGCTCCAGCGTGCCGTTCATCGCCTCGGTCAGGCCGCGCGACAGCGCGAGCCCGAGGCCGATGCCCGTGGTGTTGTCGTTGTCGCCCAGCCGCTGGAAGGGAACGAACATCCGCTCGGTGGCCTCGGTGGGAATCCCAGGCCCACGGTCGATGACACGCAGCTCGATCCTGCCGCCGAGCGCGCTGGCGGTCAGCACCGGTGGCGTGCCCTCGGGGGAGTAGCGGGTCGCGTTCTCGGCCAGGTTCGCGATCACCCGCTCGGCGATGCCGGGGTCGGCGAACACCTCTGGCAGGCCGGCCGGGATGTCCACGGTCACGGCCTTGCCTGCCGGACCTAGGTCGTCGAGGGAGCGTGCGACGATCTCGGCCAGGTCAGCCGGCCTCGGGAAGACCGACAACGCGCCCGCTTGCAGCCTGCTCATGTCGAGCAGGTTCTCGACGAGCCTGGTGAGCTTGTCGAGCGACTCATCGGCGGTCGCGAGCAGTTCGGCGTAGTCATCGGCGTCCCACTGGACGTCATCGGACCGCAGGCTGGTCACGGCCGCCTTGGCCGAGGCGAGTGGCGTGCGCAGGTCATGACTGACTGCCGCGAGCAGTGCGGCGCGCATCCGGTCGGCCTCGGCGATCGGGCGGGCCGCCTCGGCCACCGCGGCGAGCCGCTGCTGCTCGAGCGCCGTGGCCGCGTAGGCGGCGAACGCGCCGAGCACGCGGCGATCGGCCGCGGGCAGCGCGCGGCCGCGGGCCACCAGCCGCAGCGCGTCGGTCACCGGCATCGCGACGTCGGCGTCCTCGGGCCGGACGATCTGACCGTCGCCGGTCGTCGCCACGACCTGCCAGGTGGTGCCAGGCCGAGGCTCGCCTTCCGGGCCGAGCTCGCGTTCGAGCAGGCTCACTGTCTCCATTCCGAACGCCTCGCGAACCCGGTCGACCACGGCCTGGAGCGGCTGCGCCCCGCGCATGACGCTGCCCGCCGTGGTGGCGAGCAAGGACGACTCGGCGCCAGCCCTGGCCGCCTGCTTGGTTCGCTTGGCCGCCAGGTCCACGATCAAGCTGACCGCCACGCCGACGACCACGAAGACGGAGATCGCGAGCGCGTTGTTCCTATTCGCGATCGTGAACGTGTAGATCGGCGGCGTGAAGTAATAATTCAAGAGCAACGAGCCTGCCACGGCCGCGATCACCGCGGGCACCATGCCGCCGACCAGGGCCACGGCGACCACGCCCGTAAGGAACACGAGCACGTCGCTGGTCAGGTTGAGCTGGTGGCGCGTGTTCGCGAGCAAGAGCGTGAGCAGGGGAGCGAGCAGCACGGCCAGCGCGTAGCCAGCGACCTGGCGGGGCAGCGGCAGGCCGCCGTGCATGGCGGGCAGGCGACGCCCGCGCCCCATCTCGGAGTGGGTCACGATGTGGACGTCGATGTCGCCAGAGTCGCGGATCGTGCGCCAGCTCACGCCCGGCCCGGTGAGCAGGGTGTGCAGCCAGTCGCGGCGGCTCGCGCCGAGCACGAGCTGGGTGGCGTTCTCCGCTCGGGCGAACGTGAGCAGCGCGTCAGGCACATTGTCGGCGACGACCTGGTGGTAGCTGCCGCCGAGCGCCTCGACCAGGGCGCGCTGGGCTGCGAGTGTCACTGGGTCCGCTCCGGTCAGGCCGTCGGACCTGGTCACGTACACCGCGAGCAGGTCGCCGCCGGACGACCGCGCGGCGATCCTGGTGGCCCGGCGGATCAGCGTCTCGCCCTCTGGGCCACCGGTCAGCGCCACGACGACCCGTTCCCTGGCCTCCCAGGTGTCGCGGATGTCATGGGCCTCGCGGTATTCCTGCAGGCCCTCGTCGACCTTGTCGGCGAGCCAGAGCAGGGCAAGCTCGCGCAGCGCGGCCAGGTTGCCCGCGCGGAAGTAGTGGTTGAGCGCGGCGTCGATCTTCTCGGCCGGGTAGATGTTCCCGTGCGCCATCCGGCGGCGCAGCGCCTCCGGCGTCATGTCGATCAGCTCGACCTGGTCCGCGGCCCTGACCACGGCGTCGGGAATGGTCTCCCGCTGTGGCACGCCGGTGATCTTCGTCACGACGTCGTTGAGCGACTCGAGATGCTGGACGTTCACGGTCGTGATGACGTCGATCCCCGCCTTGAGCAGTTCCTCGACGTCCTGCCAGCGCTTGGCGTTGCGCGAGCCAGGCACGTTGGTGTGCGCTAGCTCGTCGACGAGCGCCTGCTGCGGGTGCCTGGCGAGCACCGCGTCGATGTCCATCTCCTCGAAGACGCTGTCGCGGTAGGTGATCCTCGCCCGCGGCATCACCTCCAGGCCGATCAGCTGCTCGACCGTGCGCCGCCTCCCGTGCGTCTCCACGTAGGCCACGACCACGTCGACGCCGCGGGACTGGCGGCGGTGCCCCTCGCCGAGCATGGCAAAGGTCTTGCCGACCCCCGCCGCCGCGCCCAGGTAGATCCTGAGCAAGCCGCGGCGTGCGGTGCTGGCCTGGGGGGACGACCCCCCGGGACCCTCCGCGGGGGCGGCAAGACCCTGCGCGCTCGTTGTGTCGGTCATCTTCTACGACGTTACTGGGTACCGCGTGTCCAGGGCGATGTTGAGTAGCAGCACGTTGACGTAGGGCTCGCCAAGGAAGCCGAGCGGACGGCCGACCGTGTACTGCCTGACCAGCGCCTCGACCTGAGCCGGGGTGATCCCCCTGGCCTTGGCGACCCGGTCCACCTGGATGGCGGCGTTCTGCAAGGAGATGCCGGGGTCAAGCCCCGACCCGGACGCGGTCACCGCGTCGGCAGGGATCTGCGAGATCGGCACGTGATCGAACGCGGAGATCTGCTTTTGCCGCTGCTCGATCTCCTTGATCAGCACCGGGTTATTCGGGCCCAGGTTGGACGCCGAGGAGTACAGCGAGTCGCAGCCGTAGTCCTTGCTGTTCCCCGGCTGGACGGCCGCCGACGGGCGCGGCTGGAAGTACTGCGGCAGCGGGTCGCCCTTGGCGTTGACGAACTCCTGGCAGATCAGGCTGGAGCCGACCACGCGGCCCTTGAAGGTGACCATCGAGCCGTTGGCCTGGTTCTTGAAGGCCACCTGCGCGATCCCCACCATGACCAGCGGGTAGATGATCCCGGTGATCACGGTGAAGACAATGAGCACGCGCAGGCCGGCGATGTGCTGCCGGATCCAGTTCGGAAGCCTATTCATTGCGTCGACACCTTTTCAAATCGACCGTTGATGATTGCCTGAGCTCGTTCGAATGACTTTTGACAAGACATCGCAGATCACCGGAACCCTGGGATGAATTGAATGATCAGATCGATGGCCTTGATCCCCACGAACGGGATGATCAGCCCGCCGACGCCGTAGATCCACAGGTTCCTGCGGAGCAGCGACGAGGCCGAGGCCGGCCGGTAGCGCACGCCGCGCAGCGCCAGCGGGATCAGCGCGACGATGATCAGCGCGTTGAAG
>JASIBM010000039.1 GCA_030045175.1 Streptosporangiaceae bacterium
CGTGGGGTCCTTGCTGTCGCAGGCGCAGCAGCAAGGGCCCCACGTTGTTGCTTAGGGCCCGAGGCGGACGCGATCATGCCCAGCTGCCAGGCAGTACCAGGCTCTCTGCCGCGGTGGAACCGACCGGCCAGCGACCTGATGATGCCAGCCTGGGGCGGCAAGGTGATCGTGCGAGCCGCCCAGGGCTAGGCCGGCCGGCCGCATGCCTGGGCCAGCGCGTGGCTTGCCTGGGCCGCCGAGAGGTTGAAGGACGCTCCCGTGTCGCCCGGCAGCCCGGCGCAGATCAGGGATCGCAACCTGGCCGCCTGCGCGGCGTCGAGGTGGCGCATGCCTGCCTCGATCGCGGGCACCGCGTCCGCCCCTAGGCCAGCCAGCTCGCGCATGTCGAGCGCATGGCCTTGCGCGGCCCTGCGCAGGTTGGTCGTGGCCACGATCGACGCCGGGTTCGCGATGCCCCAGGCGGTGATCAGCAGCAACCCGGAGGCGATGAACACCGCCGGGAAGGCATGGCGCGGCATGCCTCGGCGCAAGAGCGCGCATCCCAGGGCTATGAACAATGCGCCGATCCACACCGCGACCGCCAGGCAGGCCAGGCGCAGCATCGTCAGGCCGTAGGCGGCTTCGTAAAGCTCCAGCCGACGGATGGCGACGACCACGACGACGATGGTGAGCGCCACGGTCAGCGCTCCCAGGCGCTCCAGGTTCTTGCTGGCCCGGCCGGCGAACGCCAGGGCACCGAGCAGCACGAGCAGCGTGATGCCTGCGCACGCGAGTAGCTCGAAGAAGCCGCTGCGCGCGTACCTGGCGTAGGTCAGGCCGTGCGTGACCAGGATGCGATGGCCCGCGCCTGACAGTGCGACAAGCTGGGCGCCCGCGAACGCCGCGTACAGCGCGCAGAGCCCGGCAAGCACGAACGCGGTCGCCGGGACGCCGATCTTCGGCCCGGACGGCAGTCCGGGTACTGGCCGGGAGGCGCTGGCGGCGCGCGCCAGCCCGGCCACGATCCAGGCGCCGGCCGCCAGGAGGAACAGGTGACGCGGGACCGCTGCCGGGGAGAACCAGGAACGGAAGATCGGGTCCGCTGCGGCGAGCAGCGCCGCGACCACGAGCAGGACCGGCAGGCCCACCAGGACAGCGAGCGTCGCGCTCGCCGCTGGCGCCTTGCCGTCCGCCGTGGCCCTGGCCGGCTTCGCGGCCCGCCATAGCATCCCAGGGGCGAGGGTCAGGTGGCAGGCCGCGACTCCCGCGCGTGCCCACAAGCCAGGGAAGGTGGTAACAGGCCCCGCGCTGTCTGCGCCCGCGGACGCTCCGAGCAGGAGCAGGCCGGCCACCGCGACGATGACAGGGATCGTCACCCACGGGCTCGTACGGAAGGTAAGCAGCACCGCAAGCGCTGCCGCTGCCCCGATGCAGAATCGGCCCGTGCGTCCGTTGACCCGGCCGCTGAGCAGGAGGGTCGCTGCTACCGCGATGATCCAGGCTGTCATCGAGATTGTCGCCAGGCCACCACGGCCGGCGATATCGAAGAGCACGCCGGCGACGATCATTCCGATCAGCACGCGGCGGTCGGCGGGCGCCCGCACGGGCAGCCTGGGCTCGCGCGGGGTCTTCGGTGGTGGTGACCAGGCCGGCGGCGGTACTTGTGGCGGCGTGGCCCCGGGTGACTGAGGCTGGGGGCTGCCTGCGGTCGCGGGCGGCTGCAACTCCATGATCATCCTCTCGGGGGAGGCGTGGCGGTCCGGATGCCTGGCGCGCGGGGGGTGCGGCGTGGCTGGTCAGTCTGGAAGATCGAAGACGACGCGCAGGCCGCCAGGCGCGCGCGGCTCGGCCCAGATAGAGCCGCCGTGCAGCGCGACGATCGATCGTGCGATGGCCAGGCCCAGTCCCGCCCCGCCATCGCCGCGGCGCCTCGCCGCGTCCGCACGGTGGAATCGGTCGAAGATGCGCTCGAGTTCCTGCGCTGCCACGCCGGGGCCCTCATCGCTGACCTCGATCCGCAGGCCGCCAGGCACGTTCCTGGCCGTGACCGTGACGTGGCCGCCGGGCGGGCTGTACCGGATGGCGTTGGACAGGACGTTGGTCAGCACCTCGTGAATTCGCTCCGGGTCGCCGCGCCCGGTGAGCCCGTCGCTAAGCTCGGCGGCGATCCGCACGCCGGCGGCCGCAGGGCCGATCTCCGCGATCGCGTCGTCGACGGCCTCGGCGACCGTGAAGACCTGCCGGTCGATGCGGATCGTGCCGGACTCGAACTGCGCTAGCTCCAGTAGCTGGTCCACGAGCCTGCCCAGCCGCTCGGTGGCCCTGAGCATGGTGGCAACGGCGGCACCGTCGAGGTCCTCGACCCCGTCGGCCAGGTTTTCCAGCCGGGCTCGCAACGCCGCGACCGGTGTTCGCAGCTCGTGGCTGACGTTGGCCACCAGCTCGCGCCGCTGGCGCTCCGCCTCCTCCAGCCTGACTGCCATGGTGTTGAACGACCGGGCGAGGCTTCCCACCTCGTCCCTGGCGGTGGCGGTCACCCGCTGGCCGTAGTCCCCCCGAGCCATCGCCCTGGTCGCGGTTACCATCTCCCGCAGCGGCAGCACCATCCCGTGCGCGAGCAGCTGGATGACGACCAGCGACACGACCAGGCCGATGGCGAGGGCGTACCGCGCGTGCAGCCCGAGCCACACCGACGAGTAAATCGCGCCCACGGTCACCGCCACGGACCCGACCACGACCAGCCCGAGCTTCACCTTGATCGACCTGACCCAGTCCAGCGGGCGGAGCCGGGAGAATCGGCCGGACACCGACTGGGACGCCATGGCTCAGCCCTCGCTTCCGTCGGCGCCGGCGTACCCGATGCCGTGCACGGTCCTTATCACCTCGGCGCCGACCTTGCGGCGTACCGCTCGCACGTGGGAGTCGACCGTGCGCGGGCCTGAGCCGTCCCGGTACCCCCAGACCTCGGCAAGCAGCTCACCACGGGTCCTGACCACTCCGGGATCGGCTAGCAGGAACGCCAGCAGGTCGAACTCGGTCGCGGTCAGCGCCACCAGGCGCCCGTCAACCCACGCCCGCCGCCGCGGGACATCGACCGCGACGCCACCGGCCCGCAGCACTCTCTCCGGCTGCCCGGCGAGCCGTTCCGACCGTCGCAGCAGCGCACGGACCCGCGCCGCGAGCTCGCGCATGCTGAACGGCTTGCACAAGTAGTCATCGGCGCCGACCTCCAGCCCCACCACGCGGTCGGTCTCCGACCCCCGCGCCGTGAGCATGATCACCGGCACCGGGCGGTCCCGCTGGATCCGGCGGCACACCTCCAGCCCGTCGAAGCCAGGCAACATGACATCGAGCACAACCGCGTCCGGGCGCCACGACGCGACCAGGCCAACGGCGCCCGGACCGTCCCCGCTGACCTGCACCTCGTGTCCGTCGCTTCGCAGCCTCGCCGCTATAGCCACAGCGAGCTCGGCCTCATCCTCCACCACCACGATCCTGGCCACGCGCCGACATTAGCGGTGAGGATGTGCAGCTTTCGATACCACTTCTGTGAAAATTCCGTGCAAGCGGCCATTACCCCGCGCCCCGCATTCGTCCGGCTTCCGCGATGGCTGGTGCGGGGGAACGTTAAGCTGCGACGGGGCGGTGCGCATCCCCGGTGAGGGTTGGTCGATGCGGATTCTGGTAGTCGGCGGGGGCGGGCGTGAGCACGCCCTGACCTGGATGTGCGCGCGATCCGGCCGCGCTGACGTGCTTTTCGCCGCTCCGGGCAACGCGGGGATCGCTGAGCACGCCACCATCTGGGACATCGCGGCGACCGATGCCCAGGCACTCGCGCGCGCCGTGCGCAAGCACCAGATCGACCTCGTCATCATTGGCCCCGACGCCGCGCTGGAGGCCGGCGTTGCCGATGCCTGCGCCGCAGCGGGCGCGCTGGTGTTCGGGCCTACCCGCGCTGCGGCGCGCATAGAAAGCTCCAAGTCCTTCGCCAAGCAGCTGATGGATGACGCCCGGATTCCGACGGCGCGCTGGGTTGCCGGTACCTCGGCGGACCGTCAGTCGCTGCTGGATTTTGCCCGGGCGCGCCAGGGCAAGGTCGCGGTGAAGGCCGACGGCCTGGCCCTGGGCAAGGGCGTGACGGTCTGCCAGTCCGTGAGCGCTGCCGAGAACGCCCTGGCCTCCTGCTTTGACGATCACAGGCACGGGCCGGCCGGCGACGTCGTGATCGTGGAAGAGCTGCTCACCGGCCGCGAGCTGTCAGCCTTCGCGATCTGCGACGGAGCACATGCCCGCCTGCTTCCGCTGGCGCGAGACTACAAGCGCGCGTTTGACGGCGATCAGGGCCCTAACACCGGCGGCATGGGCTCGTACTGCCCGCCGATGGGCGTGGCCGCCGACGCGCTGATCGACTCGGTGACCGCTGACATCATCACGCCGTGCCTGACGGCGCTGCGTGAGCGAGGAACGCCGTTCCGCGGGTGCCTGTACGCAGGCCTCATGCTTACCGCCGCTGGCCCGCGCGTACTCGAGTTCAATGCGCGGTTCGGTGATCCGGAGGCTCAGGTGCTGATGCCCTTGATCGAGTCCTCGCAGCTTTTCGATCTGGTCATCGCGGCGGCGCGCGGTGAGCTGGAAGCCGACGGGCGGGTAACCGCCTGCGCGGCCGGCGTGACGGTGGTGGCGGCTTGCCGTGACTACCCGGCATCGGCCACCTACGGGGCGGAGATTGACCTGCCGTCCGAGCTGCCGGAGTCAGCGGTCATCTTTCAGGCCGGCACTACACGTGACGGCGATGGCACGCTGCGCACGTCCGGTGGCCGGGTCCTGGCGGTCAGCGCCACCGGGGCCGACCTGGCAGCGGCCCGGTCATCGGCGTACGACATCATCGCGCGGGTGCGCTTTGATGGCATGCGATACAGGCACGACATTGCCGCGCCATAGCCCTCGGATAGGGATCCTCGGTGCCGGCCAGCTCGGCCTGATGCTGGCTCAGGCAGCACGCAACCTCGATGTCGCCTGCCGCTTCTACGCCGACAGCAGCGACGTGCCCGGCGCCACGATGGGCACGGTGATCAGCGGCTCGCTTGACGACGACGCCCAGCTCGCTCGTTTCGCCGACGGACTCGACGTGGTGACGTACGAATGGGAGAACGTCCCGGTTTCAGCCGCTCGCCGAATCGAGGAATTCACCCCGGTCCTGCCGCCCGTGCGGGCACTTGAGGCAGCCGCCGACCGCCTGGCAGAGAAGAGATTCTTCGCGGGACTTGGCGTGCCAGCCGCGCGGTTCGCTCCCGTGGACAGCCGGGAGGCACTGGACGACGCCGTAGCAGCCATCGGATTCCCCGCGGTCTTGAAAACGCGAAGGCTCGGCTATGACGGCAAGGGACAGGCGGTGCTGCGTCAGCAGGCGGACCTGGACGCCGCCTGGGATGCCGTCGGCGGCTCTCCGCTACTCCTGGAAGAATGGGTGAGCTTCGATCGCGAGCTGTCGGTCATCGGGGTGCGCGGGCGCGACGGGAGCATCACCTGCTACCCGCCGATCGAGAACCAGCATCACGCCGGGATCCTCCGCGTCTCCACGGCGCCCGCGCCAGGACTGACAGCCGAGATCATGGCCGCCGCCGCGCGCTGCGTGACGCGCGCGCTCACGGCGCTCGACTACGTCGGGGTGCTGGCCGTCGAACTGTTCGACGTCGGCGGCAGGCTCCTGGTCAACGAGATGGCGCCCCGGGTGCACAACTCCGGGCACCTCACCATCGAGGGGGCGGTCACCAGCCAGTTCGAGAACCACGTGCGCGCCATACTCGGGCTGCCGCTTGGTGATGCCGGCGTCCGCGGCTTCGCCTGCATGGTGAACATCATCGGCGACCTTCCGCCGGTCAGCGAGGTGCTGGCCATACCGGGAGCGCACCTGCATCTGTACGGCAAGTCGCCACGGCCTGGTCGCAAGCTAGGGCACGTCACGGTGTGCGCCGACACCCTGGCGCAGGCGCACCAGCTACGCGGGCGGGTCGAGGCAATCGCGGGTGAACCGGCATGAACGAGCCCAGGTACGCGTCAGCGGGGGTGAGCTACGAGCTGCTTGACGCGGCCAAGAAGCTGGCCGCGGCGCAGGCACTTGAAACCACGGGCCTGCTGAGACGTCGCGGCGGATCGGGGATCGACGCCTCGCGCGGAGAGCCGGCGTTCGTCTTCGAGCTCGGCGACCGGGCTCTCGCGCTCGTCCTGGAGTGCCTGGGCACGAAGTCGGTCATCGCGCGGCAATACCTGGACGCCGGAGGACCTGATCGCTTCGAGAACATCGGGTACGACGCGGTCGCCGCCATCGTCAACGACCTGTGCTGCGTCGGCGCCCTGCCCCTGGTGGTCAACGCCTATTTCGCCACGGGCTCGAGCGGCTGGCAGCACGATCCGAGCGGCCGGTACTCGTCCCTGGTCACCGGCTGGCGCCGGGCCTGCGAGGCAGCCGGGGCCGCCTGGGGCGGCGGGGAGACCTCGAGCCTGCGCGGCATCGTGTTTCCCGACGAGATCGACATCGCCGGGGCGGCTGTGGGCGAGGTCCCTCCTGGCCGCGCGCCCATCCTCGGCCAGGACCTGGCTCCCGGCGACGAGATCGTCCTGATATCGAGCGCCGGGCTGCACGCCAACGGGGCATCGCTGGCCCGTGCCCTAGCTGCTGAGCTGCCCGATGGCTACCTCACCAGGCTGCCGGGCGGGCGCCAGTACGGGGACGCGCTACTCGACCCCACGGTCATCTACGTCCCGCTGGCCGAGCTACTGCTTGAGCGGGGGGTCCCTGTGACCTATCTCAGCCACATCACCGGGCACGGCCTGCGCAAGGTAATGCGGGCGAAGAGAGAGCTGACCTACCGGATTCACAGCCTGCCGCCGGTACCCGAGGTGCTGGCGTTCATGGTGGAGCGCACCGGCATGAGTCCTCATGAGGCATACGGGACCTTCAACATGGGCGCCGGCTTCGCGGTGTTCTGCGGCGCAGGAGGCGGACGGCAGGTCATCGATGCGGCCAGCGAGGCCGGCCTGACCGCGATCATCGCCGGATCTGTCGAGGCAGGTGCGCGTCGCGTGATCATCGAGCCGCTCGCGATCACGTACGAGACCGACGAGCTGCAGCTCTCGTAGCTGAGCCGATGATCGCCAGGCGCCAGCCGCCGGGTGCCTACCGCCCAGCCGCGAAATCCCGCAGCGCATCGGCCGTGATGACGGAGGACAACGGCGATTCATGGGAACCAGCGGCAGGATCGGGCTGGGCCAGGGTCTTGCGGCGAAGCTGCTCCTGGTACTCCTGCGCACGCGCGCTGAACTCGGCGCTCGCGGTCCCCAGGATGCGCAGCGCGAGCACCGCGGCGTTGGCGGCGCCCGGTTCGCCTATCGCCATGGTCGCGACGGGGATTCCGGCCGGCATCTGCACGATCGACAGCAGCGAGTCAAGCCCGTCGAGCACCTTGCCTGGGCGCGGCACCCCGATGACAGGCAACGGCGTCTTCGAGGCGACCATGCCAGGCAGGTGGGCGGCACCCCCCGCGGACGCGATGATGACCTTCAGCCCGCGCGCCCTCGCTGTTCGCGCGTACAGGCTCATCTCCTCGGGCAGCCGGTGCGCGGAGAATATCCCGCGCTCCCACGGGATCGCGAACTCATCGAGCAGTTGCGCGGCTGGCAACAGGAAGGGCCAGTCCGAGGCCGAGCCCATGATGAGCCCGACCAGGGGCTGCGGCCGATCATCGAAGGCTTCAGGTGTCATGGCGGCGACGATAGCCGAGCCGGGCACCTGCCGTAGGATCACCTCTTGACGTGGGGTCACTCGCCGCGGCCCGGGAGGAAACCGGTGTACCGCTTCTATCGTCGCTCCGTTCTCCCGCAAGACATCGCCCGCGCGCACCGAGCCGTCGGTCACGGCGTGGCCGTGGATGCGGAGCACTGCTTCTACGTCCAGACCAGCGCTGAGCTCGGCCCGTACGGGATGCGGGTGCTTCGCTGGCTGCTTGCCGAGACCTTCGACGCGGCTGGCCTGGCGCCCGCGACCTTTCTATCGGGATCGGCATCGGTCATTGAGATCGGTCCCCGCCCGGGCGTCGAGACCGCATGGTCGTCGACGGCGGTGGCCATCTGCCACGTCAACCACGTCGACTGCGTCGTGCGGCTCGAGCGCAGCCGCCGCTTCGGCTTCAGCGTTCCGCTGCCCGGCGCGCGGCTCGCTGAGGTCGCGGGACCGCTGCATGACCGGATGCTCGAGACCGTCTACCCGGTGCCGCTGACCGCCTTCGAGACGGGGCTGACGCCGCAGCCGGTGCGCCACATTCGGATTGCCCAACGGGGCATCGGGGGGTTGCGCCGAGTCAATCGCGAGCTTGGCCTGGCCATGGACGAGCAGGACCTGCGGCGCTTCCACCATCTCTTCGCCGAGCAGCTTAGCCGGGATCCCACCGACGTCGAGCTCTTCTCGCTCGCCCAGGCAAACTCAGAGCACTGCCGCCACGGGTTCTTCAACGGCCGGATGGTCATCGACGGCGTGGCGCAGGCGGGCAGCCTGATGTCGATCGTCAAGGAGCCCTGGCGGCGCGATCCGGGCAACTCGCTGATCGCGTTTCACGACGACAGCTCCGCCATCCGGGGCCGGCGCATCACGGTCCTGGCGCCGAGCAGGGCCGGCGATCCGTCGCCGCTTCGCGAGGTCCGGCGCGTCTTCCACCTCACCTTGACCGCGGAAACGCACAACCATCCGACGGGGGTCGCGCCCTATCCTGGGGCGGCGACAGGCACCGGCGGGCGCATTCGCGACAACCAGGTGGTTGGCCGGGGTGGCCTGGTGCAGGTTGGCGGCGCCGCCTACTGCGTCGGCAACCTCCACCTGACCGACGATCACGTCTGGGAGGCGGACGGGCGCACGGGGCCCCCTAGCCTCGCGGCGCCGCTCGACATCCTGATTCAAGCCAGCGACGGAGCCTCCGACTACGGCAACTGCTTCGGGGAGCCGCTGATCTACGGCTTTGTGCGCAGTTTCGGGGTATCGACGCCGGGCGGCTACCGCAGCTGGTTCAAGCCGGTCATGTACTCGGTCGGCGCCGGCCAGATCGATGACGCCCACGTCGGCAAGCACGCCCCGGAGCCAGGCATGCTGGTCGTTCAGATTGGTGGCCCTGCCTACCGCATCGGCCTGGGCGGCGGCGCGGCAAGCTCGATGATGTCGGGCGAGAACGAAGCCGGCCTCGACTTCAACAGCGTGCAGCGCGGAAATCCCGAGATGGAGCAGCGGATGGGCCGCGTGCTGCGCGCCTGCATCGAGCTGGGCGACGCCAACCCGATTGCCTCGGCGCACGACCTCGGCGCCGGCGGCGACTGCAACGCGCTGCCTGAGATCGCCTACCCGGCAGGCGCGCGAGTCGACCTGCGCGCGATCCCCGTGGGCGACGCCGGCCTTTCCGCGCTCGAGATCTGGGGCAATGAGTCCCAGGAGCGCAACGCCGTCCTGGTGCGCCGGGCCGACCTGAGGCGCTTGATGGACATCGCGGCGCGGGAGAAGGCGCCGCTGGCTGTGGTCGGCGAGATCACCGGAGACGGGCGCCTGCGCCTGCACGACTCAGCCGATGACAGCACCCCCGTGGACCTGCCGCTTGAACCCGTGCTCGGGGATGTCGCGCCGAAGGACATCCGGGTCACCGCGGTGCCGGAAGCGCCCGCACCACTGCACCTAGAAGGGGTGACGATCGCGCAGGCCCTGGAGCGCGTGCTCAGGCTGCCGTCCGTGGCATCCAAGAGCTACCTGACCCGCAAGGCCGATCGTTGCGTCAGCGGTCATGTCGCCCAGCAGCAGTGCGTGGGCCCGAACCAGCTGCCGCTGTCGGATTACGCGGTCTACGCGCAAAGCCTCTTCGGCGTGTCAGGAGCCGCCCTGAGCCTGGGCGAGCAGCCAGTCAAGGGGCTCATCGATCCTGCCGCCATGGCCAGGATGACCGTGGCCGAAGCCCTGCTGAACCTCGTGGGCGCCCGGATCACGCGGCTGTCCGACGTGCGCTGCTCGGCGAACTGGATGTGGGCAGCCAAGCTGCCAGGCGAGGGGGCAAAGCTCAGGCAGGCCGCGCTCGCCATGAGCGACATCATGATCGCACTTGGCATCGCCGTGGACGGCGGCAAGGACAGCCTGTCCATGGCCGTCACAGGTCCGCATGGCGTCGTCAAGGCTCCTGGCCAGCTGGTCGTCGCCGCTTACGCGCCGATGCCCGATGTGCGGGTGAAGGTGACACC
>JASIBM010000276.1 GCA_030045175.1 Streptosporangiaceae bacterium
GCAAGGCCTATGACACGCCGGTCACTCCTGTGCGGCACGGCGACGTCTTCTTCATCGCCTTGCCGTATGGCCCGCGCACCGACTGGCTGCGCAATGTCCTCGCCGCTGGCGCCGCGACTCTGGTCGTGCGCGGACAGGTATACCGGGTCGGCCAGCCCGAGGTGATGCCGGTCGCGGACGCGGCGCAGTACTTTCCCGCCGGGGCCAGGCGGATGCAGCAGCGGTTCGGCGTCGACTCTGTGCTCCGGCTCCAGCTGCTGGCCTAAGGCGGCAATGGGACGTCCGGTTCGCGGCCAGTGACGCCGTCACCGGGTGGGAGGAACTGTGCCGGCACGCCCTGGGGAACACCAGGCGCTGCCTACCGCAGCCGACGCACTCGCCTGATGCCGCCGGGCATCGCCAGCCAGGTCACGTAGAACAACATCTCGGTGTCCGCTCCACGAATCCGAACCTTGACGGCGACCACGCCGGTGGGCTGTCTGGCGGGTGGTTTCTGGTGGCCTTACCCGGGAACGGTGAGGTCGAACTCGACCTCGATGTCGTCGGCAAGCCGCAGGGCTCCGGCGAAGGCGGAGTAGGGCTTGATGCCCCACCGGCTCTGGGTGATGGTGGCGTGCCCGCGCAGTCGTCCGGCCGTGATGGCGCCGTGGATGGTAGCCGGGTGGGCCTGGCCGAGGATGGTGAGGTCCCCGCTGACCTGGAAGGCATCGGTGGTTCCGGTGACCTGGGCGGAGGTGAACGTGATGTCCGGGTGCCCGGCGGTGTGCAGGATCTTGTCGCTGATGGTGGCCTGGATGTCGGCGCGGTCGGCGTCGGTGAGCGGCTTGAGCCCGCCGGTTCCCTCGCGGACAGCCAGCGAGCTGGCCTCGATCGTGGCCGTCGCCGAGGACTGATCCGGGTCGGCGGTGTTCACCACGATGTCCGCGTGCCATCGGGTGACCTCGATGGTCAGATCATGGCCTGCCCGCCGGCCCAGGCCGGTGCGGCCGGTCTTCAGCCGCAGGCTGCCTGCCTGTGGTCCGAGCTGGTAGCGCGTGATGCCCGCAGTCATGAAAGCCTCCCTCTGCGCGGTCGTTGCGGCCGCGCTCTGGTCATGTCCCGGCGCGATCCCGCCGGTTCCGGACGCTGGTTCGGACAGCTCCGGTCCCTCGCGGGATCCCTCAGCTGTGGGTACGCGGCAGCGGGGCCGGCCGGTTCAGGCAGCCTGGTCGCTACCGCAGATGGCGTCGCGCATCTGCGCGAGCTGGCCCGGCGTCCGGCGAGGACTTATGGCCCGGCTTTGGGGGGCCTTGGGCGGTAACGGCTCTGGGGGCCGGGTGACAGGCTCGGATTGTAAGTCAGAAAGATCGCTGGCCCGGGAACGGGCGGGCGCCAGGATAGGAGGCACGACAATGCGCCGCAGCACATTCGACAAGCTTCTCGGGACCGCCGGGGTGGCCCTCGGCGTGATCCTGCTCGCCATGGGCGGGCTGCTGTTGTGGGGGTCGGCTTACATCCACAACCAGGTCACCAGCCAGCTGGCCGCGCAGAAGGTGTTCTTCCCGCCGGCCTCGGCCTTCGCTCACCCCAAGGCTGGCACTGAGATCACCCCGTCGATGATCCCGTCGGTGTCCCAGTACGCCGGGCAGCAGCTGCTGACCGGGCAGCAGGCCGAGGCCTATGCCGACCACTTCATCGCCGTCCACTTGCGCGAGATCGGCGGCGGGAAGACCTACTCCCAGCTATCGGCCGAGGCCATGGCCATGTCGCCGACCAGCAAGCAGTACGCCGCGGTGGAGACCCAGGTCCAGCTCGTCTTCCGGGGTGACACGCTGCGCAGCATGCTGCTGAACGCCTTCGGCTGGTGGAAGGTCTCGCAGATCGCCTACATCGTCTCGCTGGTCAGCTTCGGGCTCGGCGCCATCACCTTCCTGGCCGGCCTGTTCAGCTTCGCCAGGGCGCGGCGCGAGCGGCCGGACGCGCTGGCCTTCCAGCACCCCGCTCGCGAGGCTGTCCCGGCGGCATGACGCCGGCCCGGCCTGCCATAACTGAATCTGTTCCCGGCACCTCCGGCCGGCGGCCGCCCTCGCGCAGGCCGCCGGCCGGTTCGTCGAACGCCACGGCACGGCAGGACTCCCGCCGCGCCGAGCCGCGCTGAGCATGGTGGCCAGCCAGTCGGCGCGCCGCGCGGGCGCAGGTGCTGTCCAGATGGCGGGGCGGTCAGCGTGAAGATCGTTGCGTGAGGTAGCGGTCGAAGGCTTCTATCTTGCTGGTGTCCTCGAAGTCCTCCTGGTAGACGATCTTCCCCCACCGGATCCGGCCGAACAGGACGGCTCGGTTCTCATAGACGACAGCGCCGGATTCGTCCCTGGCCCGGCCGGTGAACAAGACGGCCACGGTGGTCCGCCAGGGCGGGCCGTTGACCAGGATCTCGTGCACCGTGCCTTCCAGCCCCGCCGTGACGAAGCGCTGCAGGAAGTCCTCGATGGCTGCCTTGCCCCGGTGCTCGCCGCCCCACGAGCTGGCGCCGGGAAACACCAGGACAGCATCGTCGGCATAACCCGCCAGCAGCGGACCGGGATCGCCGCATGCCAGTGCTCGCACATTGCGCCGGATCAAGGACCGGACAACCCACTTGTACACCGCCTGCCTCCAGACCCCGTCAGTCCAAGTACACCACGGCCAGTAGCAGGGCGCGCAGATCACGACGGCCAGCCCGGCACGACAGGGGCAGCCAGCCGCCCGTCAGCGCCGACCCGAGGCGCCGCGGATCGTCGCTGAGCTGGCCGTCACGAAGCGCTCGACCGCCCGCCGGTTCGTGGCCCAGGCATCATCGATGCCCTGGTCGTCACGGGGTTCAAGCCGCCAGGCTTTGCCCAGGGCGATACCGCTCTGGCGCAGCCCGTCTAGCGCATCCAAGATCTTTGGATCGCGGCACAGCAGGCGCAAGCGCGCCTCGGCGAGGCGGTACGCGCCGATGTCCCAGGCCGCG
Organism: Streptosporangiaceae bacterium; assembly: GCA_030045175.1. Taxonomy (GTDB): domain Bacteria; phylum Actinomycetota; class Actinomycetes; order Streptosporangiales; family Streptosporangiaceae; genus Chersky-822. Next base: position 2,972 of record JASIBM010000276.1, read on the forward strand.
ACGACGCCGTTGGCCATCTTGCTGCGCTCTTCCCAAACCCGGTTACGGTAGTCCTCGGACAGCGCCACGATCAGGGCGGCCTGTTCCAGCAGCAACGTCCCGGAGCGCTCTTGACTCTCCGAGCGGCGCATGAGGTACTGGCCGCCGAACGCGACCAGCGCTCCAGCAATGACGCCCGCCAGCCCAATCCACGCACCCATGAATTCCCGCTCCTGAACGGTACAAATCAAGGCTACTGCGGCCTGGCTGGATACGTCCTGCCACGGCGGGCCCTGGCCAGACACCGCATGTAACCGCGCCGCCGAACCGATCACGCCGCCCCGACTCGAGGGCCACGGGGAAACAGCGCGACTCTGCTGAGCGGGCGCTGTGGGTGCTCGGTATGTGCAGGCAGGACGCCTGGAGCAGGGGAAGTACGGACTTTAAATCCGTAACTCCCGAGTTTGTCCGCTAACGTCCCATGAAATTAAGCTGACTGGTCGTGGCTGAATGGATCTTCCGATTTGGCCAGGCCCTCATAAGTGACTTCTGGGCGCATACTGGTGGTGTGGGTGGGGATCGGGTTGATTTCTTCGTTAGCCATGCGGGCGCGGACCGGGCATGGGCGGAATGGGTGGCCTGGCACCTCATCGACGCCGGGCACCGGGTCGAGTTGGGCGTGTGGGACTGGGCGGCGGGCCAGAACTTCGTGACCGACATCAGCGACGCGCTGGACCGGTGCGACCGGGTGGTGGCGTTGTTCTCGGCGGCGTATTTCGAGCGGTCGCGGTACACGACCGAGGAATGGTCGGCCTCGGTCCTGCACGTCCTGGGCGGGGATGTGGGGCGGCTAGTGCCGGTGCGGGTGGAGCATGTGCCGGACGATAAGGTTCCGGCGCTGCTGCGGCCACTGGCGTACCGAGACCTGTTCGGCCTGGGCGAGGAGCAGGCCCGGCGAGCGCTGCTCGAAGCCGTGCAGCCCGCAGGCCCTGGCCGACCAGGGAGCAGGCCGCCGTTTCCCGGCGGCAGGCAGAGGGCGCTGGCCCGGCTGGGCGGGTCCGGGCCGCGGGTGCCGAGCAGCGTGCCGCGCATCTGGAATATCCCGGCCCGCAATCCTGGGTTCACCGGGCGGGACGGCTTGCTGGTGGCGGTGCGGGAGCGGTTGCTGGCCACTGACGCCGCGGTGGTGCAGGCGCTGCACGGGATGGGCGGGGTCGGCAAGACTCAGCTCGCCATCGAGTACGCGCACCGTTTCGCCGGCGCCTACGACCTGGCCTGGTGGGTCGCCGCCGAGCAGCCAGCGCTGATCGGGGACCAGCTTGCGGCGCTGGGCGCCGAGCTTCGCTGCGTGGACCCGGGGGCCACGGCCGACGTGGTGCGGTCGGCGGTACTCAGCGAACTGCGGGAGCAGGGCCGCTACTTGCTCATCTTCGACAACGCCGAGCGGCCAGGTGACGTGACCGGGTGGCTGCCCGGCGGCGCGGGGCACGTGCTGATCACCACCAGGGAACACGGCTGGGACGAGGTCGCCGCACCGGTGGAGGTCGACGTGCTGGCCAGGGCCGAGTCCATCGCCTTCTTGCGGGCCCGGGTGCCTAGCCTGGACCAGGCCGATGTGGACGTGCTGGCCGCCGGTCTCGGCGACCTGCCGCTGGCGCTGGCCCAGGCCGCCGCGTTCATGGCCGGCACCGGCACGCCCGCCCTGGGCTACCTGGACTTGCTGCGTACCCGGGCGACCGACATCCTGGGTCAGTCCCCGCCGCTGTCGTACCCCCGGTCGCTGGCGGCCGCCACCAACCTGGCCGCAGACCGCCTCGCCGCCAGTGACCCGGCCGCGGCCGAGCTAGCGAGCCTGTGTGCGTTCCTCGCGCCCGAGCCAATCCCCGAGGATCTATTCACCGCCACCCCAAGCGAATTGCCGAGGACGCTGGCCGAGCGCGCGGGCGATCCCCTGGCCTGGCGGCAGACCCTGGCCCGGCTGGCCGGGCAGGCAATAGCCCGTGTCGATCACCGAGGCGTCCAGTTGCACCGGCTCACTCAGGCCATCCTCCGCGACCGGCTCGAGCCCACCAGTGCCGCGGCCAGCCGCAACCGGGTCGCGGCGATCCTAGCCAGGAGCAACCCCGGCGATCCGGACGACCCGGCCACCTGGGCGCGGTGGGCGCCCTTAATGCCGCACCTGCTCACAGTCGACCTTGCCCACACGGGCAATGCTGCGCTGCGGTCGATGGCCTGCGACGCGTGCTGGTACTTGCTTGCCAGAGGAGAGGCCCGTACGGCGCATGACCTCGCCGCGCGGCTACGCCAGCACTGGCGGGAGCGGCTCGGCGATGACGACCGGCACAGCCGGGCGGCCGCGAGCTATCTGGCCTGGGCGCTGAGGGAAATGGGCCGGTATGCCGAGGCGCGCGACCTAGGCCGGGACAACCTCACCCGGAAGCGGCGCGTCCTCGGCGACGACCACCCCGACACCCTGCGCTGCGCCTACAGCCTGGCAGAGGACCTGCGCTTGCTCGGCGACCACCAGGCCGCCCGCGACCTGCACCAGGACACCTTGGACCGGCGTCGCGGCGTCCTCGGCGAGAACGATCCCGACACCCTTCGCTCCGCCCACGGCCTCGCCAGCGACCTGCATCAACTCGGCGAGAATCGGGCGGCCCGCGATCTGCACCGGGACACCTTGGACCGGCGTCGCCGCGTCCTCGGAGACGACCATCCCGACACCCTTCGCTCCGCCTACGGCCTCGCCAGCGACCTGCGCGCCCTCGGCGACTACCAGGCCGCCCGCGACCTGCACCAGGACACCTTGGACCGGCTCCGCCGCGTCCTCGGAGACGACCACCCCAGCACCCTGATCTCCGCCAACGGCCTCGCTAAGGACCTGCGTGCTCTCGGCGACTACCAGGCCGCCCGCGATCTGGACCAGGACACCGTGGACCGGCGCCGCCGCGTCCTCGGCGAAGATCACCCCGACACT
>JASIBM010000277.1 GCA_030045175.1 Streptosporangiaceae bacterium
CTGCCCAGGCAGTCCCATCCGAGCGTGCGCGCACCGATCCCGGGCGACTAGCCTGGAGGGCGCGTTGCCTGCTCGGTGCCGCTAATTATCAGTGTTAATGCCCGGTTGGTTCTTTTCGCGTAAAGGGTGCGCTCGTGCCTACTGGCAAGGTCAAGTGGTATGACGCCGATAAAGGATTCGGCTTCCTCACCCGTGACGACGGCGGTGAGGTCTTTGTGCACTCCACTGCCCTGGCGACGACCGGCACGGTGCTGCGGCCTGGCCAGCGGGTGGAGTTCGGGGTTGCAGAGGGCCGCAGGGGCGCGCAGGCGATGCAGGTCAGGACGCTCGAGCCACCGCCCACGATCGCCAAGGCTAGCCGCAAGGGCACCGACGAGATGACCGTCCTCGTGGAGGATCTGATCAAGCTGCTCGACGGGTTGTCGAACACCTATCACAGGGGCAAGCACCCGGACAGCAGGGAGGCCAAGAAGATCGCGGCAGTGCTACGCGCTGTGGCTGACGACATCGACGTTTGACCGGGCCGTCCTGCGCGCGCGCAGGATCCTGTTCCGGCGGGTGGCGACCATAGATCCGAGCGAGGCCGCCAGGCAGGCCGACGCGAATGCCAGTCCGGTGACGCCACTGTTGGTCAGCGAGAGCAGCAGGCCAAGCAGGCCGCCAAGCACCCAGGACAACTGGTGCAGGGTCTCGGACGCGGCGAACGTCGACGACCGGACGTCGTGGTCGATCTCTCGCTGCACGATCGAGTCCAGCGCAAGCTTGACGAGCGTCTGACCGACCGCCGCGCTGAACGCCACTATCACCGCCGCCCAGATCCCGAAGACCGCGGCGCAGAGCGCGGTGATCACCGTCGTGGCCGTCAGCATTGCGAAGATCATCACCTGTGGCGCCCTGGACTTGAGCGCCGCCCCGATCGCCGTCCCGACGAAGCCCCCGGTGGCCACGGCAACGGCCATCTCCCCCAGAGCGATCGTGTCTGAATGCCCGAAATGTACCGTTCGTAGGATGAAGGCCAGAAAGAAGATCATGAAGCCTGAGTAGGCGCGCAACGTAACGTTGCCCCGGATCGCCTCGCTGACGACGGGCCCAACCGGTTGCTTGAAGAGGCTCCACCACGGTCGCTGCGATCGGCCAGCCGGCTCCGGCTGTGGTTCATGATCGGGCCCTGGCTCGGTCACGGGCTCGTCAACTCCGGTGGGCAGGCGCAGTCCAGGAACCATGCCGGCCAGATAGAGCACCGTTGCGATCCGCAGCACCCAGGCCGCGCCGACCGGGCCGTGGCCCTGGCTGATCAGCCAGGCGATGCCTGCGGCGATCGGCACGCCGGCGGACGAGCCGATGAGAGTCGCGAGCGCGCATCGCGCGTTGGCCGTGACCAGCGTGATTTCCCCCGGCAGCAGCCGTGGCGTCACCGACGCCCTGGTGACGCCGTAGGCCTTCTGCATGAGCAGGACCCCGAAGGCTGCGGGAAGCAGCGTGAGAGCGTCGCTGTTCTGCACCGCCCCGGCCATGCCCCAGCACAACAGGCCGCGGGCCAGCATGGTTCCGACGAGTATGTATCGCCTGCCCTGCTTGACCCGGTCGAGCATGGGCCCGATGAAGGGCGCGAGCAGCGCGAACGGAGCCATGGTGATGAGCAGCGCGAGCGCGATCCTGCCGCGTGCCTGCGTCGGCGAGACGCTGAAGAACAGCGTGCCCGCCAGGGCAGCGGCGACGAACCCGTCGGCGAAGCTGCCCGCGGCGGTCAGCTCAATGAGGTGCGCGAGGCCCGTTCTAGCAGCGCCGGAAGCGCCGGTAACGCGGTGCATCGCGCGGCTGGCGCCTTTGAAGGCCCTCGCGCCGGCTTGCGCGGTCGATCGTGACGCGGCCACGAAGGACCCGGTCGCCCGCCGCGCGGACGTCGTCGCCTGCCTGGTGCGCGAGCCGGGGCCCGAATCTCCCATGCAAACAGTATTGGGCTTTGGCGGAGTGCAAGCCGCGTCGGCACGTCAATAAACTTGATCACTGGCCGGCGGTGAACTGATGGCGAGGGGGGCGGCGGCTGGCCGCGCTCCATGCGGGTTGCGTAACGGCCGGGCCACGGCCAGTGCTGGCAGCGGCCTGGCCACGGGCGGTGGCAGCGGCCGGGCAACGGCCAGTGGCAGCGGCCGGGCCACGGCCAGTGCTGACGATGAGGAAGAATAGGTGACCGTGAGTTCTGCAGCGACGCGCCATGCCGAACCCGACCAGGCCTGCGCGGCAGCCATCGACCTGGCCAGGGCGGCGGCGGAGGAGGATGCTGGCCCTGATCAGGTCGGCCCGCACGTCGGCGTCGAGGCCGATGCCGACCGGGTCGTCACGCACCTGTTCGATTCGCTCAACCCGGCTTACGTCGGCTGGCGCTGGGCTGTGACAGTCAGCCGGGCTGCTCGGTCGAAGGTCATCACGGTCAGCGAGAGCCTGCTGCTGCCCGGACCCGACTCGCTGCTCGCGCCGCCCTGGGTGCCGTGGACCGAACGAGTCCGTCCAGGTGACCTCAAGGTCGGCGACCTGATGCCGGCCAGCTCCGATGATGAGCGGCTGGTGCCGTTCGTCGCGATTGCGGGCGAGGCTGGCCTGCTCGACTGGGACGACAGTGACGCCTGGCGCTTCTCGCCGGAATCACCAGCCGTCCGAGCCGTAACGGAGATCGCCGACGCCGAGGGCCTGGGTGCTGAGGGCCAGGGTGCTGAGGGACAGGGTGCTGAGGGCCAGGGTGCCGAAGGCCAGGACGTGGAGGGCGCGGTCGGCGATGGCGCGGTCGGAGATGGCGCGGTCGGAGTGGGCGCGGGTGGGCCAGATCTGCAGGGCGGGGGCGAGTCCTTGGCCGGTCGGCCCGCCGAGCCGCCTGGCCAGCCGCGCGGCGACGCTGGGCTCCGTCCGGGCTCCGCGCCGGGGCTTCCTGCGCGCACCGGGTCCGGGCTTCGCGTGGGCGCCGACGCCGGGCTCAGGCCGCGGCGGGTGCTGTCGGCGATCGGCCGTGACGAGGCCGCGGCTCGCTGGCACGCCGGGGAGCATGGCCCCAGGTCGCCGCTGGCCAGCTCGGCGCCAGCCACGTGCATGACGTGCGGCTTCATGATCAGGCTCAGCGGGACGCTCGGCCGCGTCTTCGGGGTATGCGCGAACGAGTTCGCCCCCGATGACGGCAAGGTGGTGTCCGTCGATCACGGCTGCGGCGCGCATTCCGACGGTGACATCGTCGCCGATGACGGTGCTTACGTGCTGCCGGCGGTCGACGAGCTCGGCTACGACATGCTGAGCAGCGGGGCGACCGTTCCTGACAGCGTGCTCGAGAAGTTGGACCACGAGCTCGCCTAAGGCTCGACGTCGCCCGTGGACAGCGGCGGGGATCGAGCACGAGCGCATGTGACCGGGCAAAAAGGGCTAGCCGGGCAAACCATACGTCGGCTCACCCGGCGCGAACCCCAACGTGGGGCCCTTGCTGTGCCAATAGCACCAGCTAGGGCCCCACGCTGAGGTTCCGGGCAGCGGACTCCGGCCCGGCCAGCGGTGCGCACGTTGCTCACGAGGCTGCTGATGCCAGCGGGATTAGCAGCGGACGAGGCAGATCGGGCTGCGGGGGTTCCGGGCTGTCCGAGATGAACCAGTTCGCGCGCCCGAGGCCGACTCGGTCCGCCGCCGGGGTCCTGAGCTAATCCGCCGAGTTCTGGGCCGCCCGCCTGCTCGCCGCCGCAGCGCGTGAGCGTTTGAGCCGGGGCACGTAGACGAGCGCGAATAGCCCCTGGCCCACGCCCACCACGCAGGTCCAGATCCACCACCGACTCGACGGCGGAAGGGCGTCGCGGATAGCGAGCAGCACGACCAGTGTCACCAGCCAGGCGGCCGTTCCGGCCAGGGTAATGATCAGGTCATTGCCTTCGAGCGGTGGCGGGACCTCGCGACGCGG
>JASIBM010000278.1 GCA_030045175.1 Streptosporangiaceae bacterium
CCGAGGACGTCGCGGCCGGCGGTGCGCTGATCGCCACGCTGCTCGAGTACGCGGCCAGCGACCTGAACGCCAAGATCGCCGCGAAGCGGCTGCACATGCACGTGAACACCGCCTATTACCGGCTCGAGCGGATCGCCGAGCGAACCGGCTGCGATCTGCGCCGGCTGGCCGACGTGGTGGAACTCGTGATCGCGATCCGCCTGCTGGGCGCCGGCCACTCGGCCAGCGTGCCGGTGCCGGCGCCAGAGCCGGGACAGGGACCGGGACCACATTGATGACCGGCTCACCACGCCCTTTGTGATCCGGACACTAACGCCAACCGCCCCGCGAGCCGCACCCTAGTCACCAGCGAGCGGGAAGAGGAGCGCACATGTCCGAATCGACCACAGCCAGCGGGGCGCAATCGCTCGGCGAGGCCGCGCTTGACGCCATCAACGCTGGCCTCGCCGCCGGCCGGGTCGGCGCCATCGACGCCGCCACGGCGCTGCTGACCGCGCTGGCGCGCGGCTCGGATGGCGGCGAGCGAGCCAAGGCGCTCGCCCGCGAGCTCATCGACGTCGCGGCCGGCCGCTCCGCGATCGCCGCCCCCCGCGGCGACGCCAGGTTCGCGGACCCAGCCTGGCGCGAGAACCCGTTCTACCGCAGGATCGGCCAGGCCTACCTGGCCACGGCGCACGCGATCAGCGAGGCCATCGACGCGGCCGACCTCGACTGGCGCCGCGCGGCGCAGGCCAGGTTCGCCGCCGGGATCCTGGTCTCAGCCCTCGCGCCGACCAACACGCTGGCCGGGAACCCGGCCGCGCTCAGGCGCGCGCGGGACACGCGAGGCGCCAGCCTGCGCCATGGCGCGCGGAACATGATGGCCGACGCGCTGGCAGGCCGGCGCACGCCGAGCCAGGTGGACGCCCGCCCGTTCCGCCTCGGCGAGAACATCGCGGCCACCCCCGGCGCCGTGGTCTTCAGGAACGAGGTCGTGGAGGTCATCCAGTACTCCCCCGCGACGCCCTCGGTCCGGGTGGTGCCGCTGGTCATCGTCTGGTCGCTGATCAACAGGTTCTACATCCTGGACCTCGCGCCTGGACGCAGCTTCATCGAGTACGCGGTCAGCCAGGGGATCACCGTGTTCGTCACGAGCTGGCGCAACCCCGGTCGCCAGCACGCCGCCTGGGATCTGGACACCTATGCGACCGCGTTGCTCGAGACGTTCGAGGTGGCTCGCCAGATCACCGGCAGCGACCAGGTCGGCACCATGGGCCTGTGCGCAGGCGGGCAGTTGCTCGCCGCGCTGCTCGCCGTGCTCCCCGAGGACCTGGTGCGGTACGCGTGCTTCGGGGTAAGCCAGCTCGACATGTCCGTGCCCAACCCGGCCGGGATGGCCATGTCGCAGCCGCTGCCCAGCCTGGCGCGGCTGGCCACGGGCACGTCGGGCGTGGTCGACGGGCGGGACATCGCCGCCGTCTTCTCCTGGCTGCGACCCGATGAACTGGTGTGGAGCTACTGGGTCAACAACTACCTGATGGGCCAGGACCCGCCAGCCTTCGACATCCTGGCATGGAACGCCGACGCCACGAGGATGCCCGGTGCGCTCCAGAGGCAACTGCTTTCAATTTCGGAACACAACCAGTTCGCCAGCCCTGGCACCATGAGGTTGCTCGATCGCGAGGTCGATCTCGGTAAGTCCGAGGTGGACACATACGTCATCGGCGCGCTGACCGACCACCTGGTCCCGTGGCGGGGCGCCTACCGGACCACTGCGCTACTCGGCGGCCAGTCCACGTTCATGCTGTCCGGCGGTGGCCACATCCAGCACCTGGTGAATCCGCCCGGCAACCCCAAGGCGCGGTACCACCTCGGGCCCGAGCCCGGCGGCGACCCGGATGCCTGGCTGGCCGCCGCCACCGCGCACGAGGGAAGCTGGTGGGACCACTGGTCCTCGTGGGTGCTCGCCCGCTCCGGCCCGTCCCGGCGGGCCAGGAAGACGCTGGGCAACCGTGAGCACCGGCCGATCGAGCCGGCTCCAGGCAGCTACGTCAGGCAGCGCTAGCGATGGCCAGGACCACGCGCGGGCTCGCCCCCGAACGCGAGCTGATGCTGACCGCGGCCGGGCGGCCGATCAGGGTCATGGTGCGCGACGCCGCCGGCCCCGCGCCGCCCGGCGGGCCACAGTTGCCCCCGCTGCTGTTGTGCAACGGTATCGGCGGCAGCCTTGAGCTGCTCCAGCCGTTCGTCGACGCGCTCAGCCGCCGGCGGGCGATCGTCAGGTTTGACGCCCCGGGCGTGGGCGGCTCGCCCGCGCCATCCGTTCCTTATCACTTCACCACGCTCCCGCCGGTGCTGGCCGGGCTGCTGCACCGGCTCGGCCATGACCAAGCCGACGTGCTCGGCATCTCCTGGGGCGGTGGCGTGGCACAGCAACTCGCGCTGGCGTGCCCGCGCCTGGTGCGCAGGCTGGTGCTCGTCGCCACCGGGACGGGAATGCTGATGGTGCCCGCTCAGCCGCACGTCCTGCGGCACATGCTCACCCCGCAGCGGCACCGCGATCCCGACTACGCCGAGCGAGTGGCCGGGATGATCTACGGCGGCAGCCTGCGCGCCCATCCCGAACGTGCCCGTGCGCTGCTGCACGCCCACGCCAGGGCGGCAACCAGGCGCGGCTACCACTACCAGCTACTGGCCGGCGCCGGCTGGACCAGCGTCCCGATGCTGCCCTGGCTCCGCCAGCCCACGCTGGTGCTCGCAGGCGACGACGACCCGATCATCCCGCTGCTCAACGCCAGGCTCATGCACAAGCTGATCCCGCACAGCGAGCTGCACGTCTATCACGGCGGGCACCTGGACCTGATCGCCGAACCCGGCCGGCTCGCACCCGTCGTCGAATCGTTCCTTGATAACCCGTGAAGGGCGGCACGACCATGACTACCACCAAGCCCAGAACCCGCCTGGGCGAAGCGCTCGGCACTGACTTCTTCTCGGTCCGCGAGCAGTTCACCGACGAGCAGTGGACCACGTTCGTCAGCATGCGGCGGTTCGTCGACGACGAGGTCATCCCGGTCGCCGCCGGGCACTGGGAGCGAGCAGAGATCTGCTGGCCACTGATCCGGCGGCTGCCCGAGCTTGGCATCGTCGGCGAGGAGATCGAAGGGCACGGCTGCCCCGGCCTGAGTCCGATGGCCTGCGGGCTGGCCACGATGGAATTGCACCGGGGCGACGGCAGCCTCGGGGTCATCCACGGCGTGCACTCGGGCCTGGCGATGCGATCGATCGCCCTGTGCGGCTCGGACGAGCAGAAGGAGCGGTGGCTGCCGGCGATGGCGCGGATGGAGCGGCTCGGCGCGTTCGCGCTTACCGAGCCAGACCACGGCTCGGATTCCGTCGCGCTGGAAACGTCGGCCCGCCGAAACGGCAACGGCTGGCTGCTCAACGGGCGCAAGCGCTGGATCGGCCTCGGCACGCTGGCCGACCTCATCGTCGTCTGGGCAAGGAGCTCCGTGGACGGCAAGGTCGGCGCCTACGTGGTCGAGCGCGGCACGCCCGGCTACGAGGCCAGCGTGATCGAGGGCAAGGGGTCGCTCCGGTCGGTCTGGCAGGCCGACATCACGCTGACCGACGTCCGGGTGCCCGAGGCGAACCGGCTACCTGCCGCGCGGACGTTCGCCGACGCCACCAGGGTCCTCGCCGCCACCCGCAGCACCTGCGCGTGGGCGGCGCTCGGCCACGCGACCGCCGCCTACGACACCGCGCTGCGCTACGTCAGCAGCCGCCGCCAGTTCGGCAGGCCGCTCGCCAGCTTCCAGATCATCCAGCAGCGGCTGGTGAGCATGCTCGCCGACCTGACTGCCATGCAGCTATATTGCCTGCAGATCGGCCGCCTGGCCGATGCTGGCCGGCTCACCCCCACCGTCGCTGGCCTGGCCAAGATGCACAATACGCGCAAGGCCAGGGCCATCGCCGCCGACGCGCGGGACATGCTCGGCGGCAACGGCATCCTGCTCGACCATCATGTGATCAGGCACATGGCCGACCTCGAGGCGATCCACACCTTCGAGGGCACCGAGACGATCCAGACCCTCATCGTGGGCCGCGACATCACCGGCATCAGCGCCTTCGCCTAGCTGCCGGTGAAGCGGGGGGTGCGCTTGTCGGCGAAGGCGGCGATCCCCTCGGCGAAGTCGCCGGATCCGGCCATTTCCTGCTGGATCTGGGCTTCGAATTCCAGCTGGCCGGCCATTCCCTCGTAAAGCCACTTGTTGAGCTGGCGCTTGGTGCCCGCGTACGACCTGGTCGGGCCGTTCGCGAGCCGCAGCGTGAGCTCATCTGCGCGGGCGGCCAGGTCGGCGTCGGGCCAGACCTGGTTGATCAGGCCCCAGTCGAGCGCCTTGGGCGCCGCGAGCCGCTCGCCGAGCATGGCCAGCTCGGTCGCCCTGGCGAACCCGATCCTGCTCGGCACGAGCAGCGACGACCCGCCGTCCGGCACCAGGCCGATGTTGACGAACGCGAGCAGGAAGTACGCGGACTCGGCGGCGAGCACGAGGTCGCAGGCCAGCGCCAGGGACAGCCCGATTCCCGCGGCGGCGCCCTTGACGGCGGCGACGACCGGCTTGGGCATCTCGCGGATGCCGGTGATGATCGGGTGATAGCGCCCGGTCAGCACGCTGAAGATGTCCGGGTGGCCGTCCGGCGTCTGCCTCGCAGCGCTGTCCTTGATGTCGGCGCCGCTTGAGAACGCCCGCCCGGCCCCCGTGACCTGCACCGCGCGGATGCCAGGATCGCTGGCGACCGCCTGCACGGCGGCCTTGAGGTCGAGGCCGAGCTGGGTGTCCCACGCGTTCATCCGGTCGGGCCGGTTCAGCTCGAGCTTGGCGGCGGAGCCGCTTCGGTAGACGTTGACCGTTTGATAGCCAGGGGCCGGCTCAAAGTCGCTCATAGCCGATCAGCTTAAGGCGGCCGACCGCCGATTCGCGATATGCCTTGCCTACGGGACACTCGCCGACCACGGGTTGCCGATCAGCCGGAGGTTCACCAGCGCGTCGAAGATCGGGCTGTAGAGCACGTGGCCGTCCTGCGCCACGGTCGCCGTACGCGCGCTGAGCCCGCCGTCGGCATTCCCTGGCGCGGACCCGTCGAGCGGCCGGCCCGTGATGTCCCAGCGCAGTGTGGTGCCGGGGCAGAAGAACTGCCTGGCCTTCGCGTCGAACGCGACCGCACAGGTCGACTTGCTGCCCACTGACCGCGCGAACGTGCCCGCGACCGCATAGAACGCGCGCGGCGCGTGGATCAGGTAGAAGCCACTCCGGCCGAGCCCTCGGGGCAGCGAAGACGCGGGAAAGGCGGTGACGGAGCCGACCGGATACCGCCTCGCAAGGCCAAGCACGTAGAACCGGTCGTGCCAGATCGTGCCCTTCCTGAGCGCAGGAAAGCGAAGCGAGTACACGATCGCCCAGGCGGCCCGCTCGGCCGAGGGGCCGGCGTCGCGACCGAGCCAGACCGCGGCATTGAACTCGAAGCCGTCGGCATAGAACACCCGGTCCCACGTCCTTGGCTCACCGCCTACCGCGTACGCCGGGATCCGGGTGAACGAGGCCTCGCGCAGCGGGAGGCCGCTGTCCCGCGGCGGCGGAGGTTTCGGCGCGCGCTCTGCGAACCACACCTGCACCGCCACCCCATGGGCGGGAAAGACTTGCGGCCGATTCATAGACGAGGCCGTGCGGCTCGGCTTGCTTAGGCTTGGCGCGAAGCTCGTTACCCGAACCCCGTCGGCGGTGAGGACGCCCTGCTGATGGAAATAGACGGGTACCCATCCGCGCGGGTACCTGATCTGCCAGCCGAAGTCCGGATCGGTGAACCGCCGTGTCAGCGCCGCGCTGACGGGTGCCGACGGTCCATGCACCGGCAGTCCCACGGCGACCGCCGCCAATGCCGCGAATGCCGCCGCGACCGCCGCAGCGGCGCTCACCGCAGTCGCCCGCTTGCGGTGCCTGCGACCGCGTCGCCGCACGTCGTCGGTGCCGAACGAGGGCCGGGCGCCAGCGACGGACGCGCTCATCGCGTCGCGCAGCCGCTGCTCGATGTCAGTTATGTCCGTGTCAGTCATGTCGATCACCAGCACCGCTATGGTCATCCTGGCCGCCCTGCCAGGCGGCGGCTTGCCTTGCGCTAGCAGCTCTGGCCGGCTCCTGGCCCGCGCCAACCACCGCCCTGAGCCGGTCGAGCCCTCGCGAGGCCTGGCTCTTGACCGTCCCGATGCTGCAGTTCAGCGTCGCCGCGATCTCGGCGTCGGACAGGTCTTCCCAGAACCGCAGCACAAGCACCGCCCGTTGCCTCGGCGGAACGCCGGCCAGGGCGCGCAGCAGCAGGTCGCGGTCTCCGATTTCGGTGGCCTGGTCGCCGATCGCGACGTCGACGACTGCGTCGAGCGGCAGTTCCCGCCTCCTGCGCACGCCGCGGCGCCAGTCGATCGCGGCGTTCACGAGCACCTTGCGGACGTAGGGCTCGGCCGAGCGACCACTGCCGAAGAGCATCCGCCTGTGGCGGAACGCACGCTCCAGCGCGGTCTGGGTCAGGTCCTGCGCTACCGTCTCGTTCCAGCCGGTCAGCAACAACGCCAGCCTGAGCAGGTGCGTGGACCGGCTCAGCACGAACTCATCGAACGCGGCGTCCACGGCCAGGTCCGGTCGCTCGGCGGGTTCGTCCACACCCCTTCTACGATCCGACCGGCCCGATTGGTTGCACGCCGGGCCGGCAGGTCAGCTTCGCGGCATGATGGCGGCATGCGCAGATCGACGGCGGCGGCGGGCACCGCGGTGTTCCTCGTGGTCGTGCCTGGCACCGTGGCCGGGCTCGTGCCCTGGCTGCTGACCGAATGGCGACCGGGCCATTGGGCGTCGGCCGTTCAGGTCACGGGCGAGGTCATCGGCTCCGCGCTGGTGGCGGCGGGCGCGGCGGTGCTGCTGCACGCTTTCGCCAAGTTCGCGCTCGATGGCCTGGGCACGCCCGCCCCGCCAGCGGCGCCAACGCACCTGGTCGTCAGCGGCGTGTACCGGCACGTGCGCAACCCCATGTACCTGGCCGTGCTCGCGGTGATCCTTGGCCAGGCGCTGCTGCTCGGCCGGGCGGTGCTGCTTGGTTACGCGATCGGCGTGGCTGTCGCCTTCTGGTCGTTCGCCCGCTGGTACGAGCAGCCCGCGCTGACCAGGAGGTTCGGCGAGGAGTTCGAGCAGTACCGCAGGTCGGTGCCCGGCTGGTGGCCACGCCTGCGCCCCTGGCGACAGCCCGATCCCCGCGGCTAGCCGGGCGCGTCCGTGGCGGCCGACTTCCTGATCAGGTCCAGCACCACCTCGGGATCCACCGGCCGGTGGCGGCGCACCGAGCCGGTCAGTATGCCGCCGTCGACGCCGATCACCTGGCCGGTGACGTAGCTCGACGCGTCCGAGGCGAGCCACAGGACAAGCTCGGCCACGTCGCCGGGCAGGCCGGCCCGCGGGATCGGGGCGACGTCGCTCAGCGCCGCGGCCATGAACTGCGTCGTCCGCTGCGCCTGCTCACCCTCGAGGCCGGCCGCCCGGCCGAAGATGGCCGTGGCGATCGCCCCTGGAGCGACCGCGTTGACCCGGACGCCGTGCTCGCCGAGCTCGTTGGCCGTCGTGCGGGTGAGCTGGATGATCGCGGCCTTGCACGCGCTGTAGTCATGACCGGCCATGTTCGCGGCGAATCCGGCGACGCTGGCCGCGTTGATGATGCTCCCGGCGCCCTGCGGGCGCATCACCCTGGCGGCTGCCTGAATTCCCAGGAACACCCCGCGCAGGTGCACGGCCACGGTCCGGTCGAATGACGCCGGGTCGATTTCCTCTATGCCGCCGGTCGAGCCGGGATTGCCGGCGTTGTTGAATATGCAGTCAAGGCCGCCGAAGTCCTCGATCGCCGTCGCGACGGCTCGCGCCACCGCGCCGTCCTCGCAGACGTCCGCGTGCACGTAGCAACCATGCTCGCCGAGCTCGCCGGCGATCTGCTGGCCCCTCGCGTCGTCGATGTCCGCCAGCACGACGCGAGCGCCTTCGCTGGCGAACAACCTCGCCGTGGCCTCGCCGATCCCGCTCGCCGCGCCGGTGATGACCGCGCGCTTACCGTCAAGTCGCCCCATAACGCAGATCTTAGGCAGGCGATCCTGGCTGCGTGAGCCAAGCCGGCTATGAGTCATGGTTCGTGATGGCTGGAACCAGTCGCGCTGGGCTCTGGCTAGCCTGGCCTGGGTTAGGCTGATCCCATGCCTGAATCGCGGATTCTGACCGCTGCCGTGCACCGGGAAGAAGACTGGTATGTCGCTCAGTGCCTTGAGGTCGATGTCGCCAGCCAGGGCCGCAGTATCGATGAGGCGCTCGCCAATCTCGCCGAGGCAGTCGAGTTGTACCTGGATGAGGTAGACGATCCGGGCCAGTACTTCTCGAGCACTCCGCTGGTGACCTCCTTCGTCCTACCCGGAGCCGCGTGAGCCCGGCCCTGCAAGCGCGGAACGCTGGGTTCGATCCTTAGGCAGGCTGGCCTGACCTCTGCTGAGTTCCTCAAGCTCCTCGATTAACCTGACAAGCCAATCGTGGCGCATTCGCTGGCCCTGATCGTCTTCGCTGGCAGGGATCCGCGCCTGACCGGGCCGGGTGGCTTGGTGCGTTTGTGGTAAGAGCCGGGCCAGGCAGAGAATGTGATTCTTGACGACCGCGCGAAGGCGCCCAAATCCTGGCGCAGTGCGCGGTGGCGGCTGGCCTGGGAGGGATCGCCGACGGTGGCTGCGGTGGCTGGTGACGACTCGGTTGCAGCGGGCCGCGACGCGAACGTATCCGCCGATCGCGGGAGCGTCGCGGCCGAGGTGATCCACGGGATCGGGATGTACGTCGAGGCTCCCCGGCCAGAAGCAGCACGGCTGCCTGTGTCGCTGCCGCCGCGACCGCTCGCACTGGCCGGCCGGGAGGACCTGCTCGCGGACCTGCACGGGCTCCTGGCCGCCGACAACGAGCCGACACCGCAAGTGGTGGCGCTGTGCGGTCTTGGCGGGGTGGGCAAGACCAGCCTGGCCGCAGAGTACGCGCACCGGCACCTGGCTGAGCTGGGTATCGCCTGGCAGGTCCAAGCCGAAGACCCGGTAGTGGCGGCTGCCGGGATAGCTGAGCTGGCCGCCCAAGCCGGCGGGCGGGGAGCCGCCGATCCGCGCGACCCGGTCGCATCGGCGCACGCGATCCTGGCAGCCTGGCCCGGCCAGTGGCTGCTGATCTTCGACAACGCACCGGATGAGGGATCGGTCCGGCGGTTCCTACCGCCGGCCGGGCGGGGCCGGGTGCTGATCACCAGCCAGAGCCAGCACTGGCCCGGCGCGCACGTGGTCGACGTGCCCGTGCTCGACCTGGCGGTGGCAGCCAGGTTCCTGAAGTCCCGGGCCGGTGACCCGGACCAAGAGGCCGCGGTAGATCTGGCCGCCGAGCTGGGCGGGCTGCCGCTGGCGCTGGCCCAAGCCGCAGCCTACGCCCAGGCCACCGGCATCACCCTGGCCAGCTACCTGGGCATGTTCCGGCAGCGCCAGGCTGAGCTGCTGGTCCGCGGCGAGGCACCCGGCCACCCGGCAACCGTCGCGGCCACCTTGGGGCTGGCGTTGGCGCGGCTGGACGCCGACGCTCCGGCGGCAGGCGGGCTGGCGCGCCTGCTGGCGTTCCTGGCCCCCGAGCCAGCCCCCCTCACCCTCCTGCTCGCCAATCAGGAAGCCGTCGACGTGGAACTGGACGCAGACGTGGCCGCAGTGCTCGGGCCGCTGCTCGGCGACCAGCTAGCCGTCGGCGACGCGGTCGCCGCCCTGCGCCGGTACTCGCTAGTCACCCCGGCCGGGGACGGCATGGTGCTGGCGCACCGGCTAGTGCAGGCCGTCACCCGGGAGCAGGTACCCGTAGAGCAAGCCAGGATGTGGCAGCGGGCCGCCGCCGCGCTGACCGAAGCCGCGATCCCCGCCGACCCGAGCCTGCCGGACGGGTGGCCGGCCTGCGCGGCGCTGCTACCGCACGCCCAGGCCGTCCTGGGCCTGACCAGCAGCGGCATGTGGAAGATCGCCCGATACATCGGCGACAGCGGCAGTTACAGGGCCGCGCGGGACATGTTCGCCCGGATCGCCGCCGCGCACGAGCTGGAGGTTAGCTACGGCCCCGAGCATCGCGACACATTGGTCGCCCGCTATACGCTAGCCGTCTTGGCCGGGAAGGCGGGGGACGCAGCTGAGGCCCGTGAGCTGCTCGCCGCGCTGCTGCCCGACGTGGTGCGCGTGCTCGGCCCGGACCACCCGGACACCCTCGTCACCCGCAACAACCTCGCCAGCTGGACCGGGGAGGTGGGGGACCCAGCCGGAGCGCGCGACCAGCTCGCCGCGCTGCTGCCCGACAAGGAGCGGGTGCTCGGCCCGGATCACCCGTCCACCCTGACCACCCGCCACGAGCTCGCCCGCTTCACCGGGCAGGCGGGGGACCCAGCCGGAGCGCGCGACCAGCTCGCCGCGCTGCTGCCCGACGTGGTGCGGGTGCTCGGCCCGGACCACCCGTCCACCCTGACCACCCGCCACGTGCTCGCCAGCTGGACCGGGGAGGCGGGGGACCCGGCCGGAGCGCGCGACCAGCTCGCCGCGCTGCTGCCCGACGTGGTGCGGGTGCTCGGCCCGGACCACCCGAACACCCTGACCACCCGCTACGAGCTCACCCGCTGGACCGGGCTGGCGGGGGACCCGGCCGGAGCGCGCGACCAGCTCGCCGCGCTGCTGCCCGACGTGGTGCGGGTGCTCGGCCCGGACCACCCGTCCACCCTGACCACCCGCCGCAGCATCGAGTACTGGACCAGCGAAGCAGCACCAACCGGCTAGCGCGGACGACGTTCCGGTGAGCCCAGCATCTACGTGGCTCTGTCGGCAGTAAAGTACTGGCCGCGGCCGCCGATGACATCAGCATCAAGGTCTCCCGGCAGACGCGGGAGCGTCTCGCTCGGCTGGCGGCTGAACGGCACACAACGCTCAAGGATGTGGTGGCAGAGCTGGCCGCGGCTATGCCGACCACGACCGAGCTCGCCGAGCAGGAAGGACGGGCGCGAGCCGTTCTAGCCGAGCATTTCGGCGTTGAAGTGACCGAGACCGAACTCGCGGCGTCGGCGCGGTTGCGCGCACTGATCGCCAGGAGGACCGCGGCGGCGTGATCGCCTCCTCGATGCAGTAGGGAGCCGGTCAGCCGCTGGGTTATGCACCCGGATCACTACGACAGCATGCCTCAGAATCTGCGCACCGCTACCACGCGACGGCCATGTACCACAGATACGTGGTACATTGGAGGCATGGATGCATCGACGGCCATCGAGCGGATCAGCGAGCTGCTTGACCAGGGCATGCGCGAGACGTCTAACACGTCGATGAGGATCCCGACCGCGCTGAGGGATGCCGCTGCGCTCGCGGTCAGGGAACTTGGCGTGGCGCCTTCTGCTACCGCCCTCACAACAGCTGCGTTGCGGGCGACCCTCGAGGCGGTCGTGATGCAAGCAGTCCTTGACGAGCATTACCAGCATTACCCGCAGGCTCGGCCCGACCTGGGTGATCTCGCGGTGGCGGCTGCGCAGATCGACGGGCATTTCCTGGCGGCCGAACCGGAGCGCCTGCGCTCGGCGGCCGTAGAGATCGCAGACCGGCATCCCGGAGCCACCCCCGACGATGTGCTGCTGTGGGCCGAGGCCCGGGCCTTGGCAGCGGCATGAGCCAACTCGTCGTACTGGATAGCGAAGCCGTCCATGCGTTGCATGATCCGGCCCATCGCAAACACCGCCAGGTAGTGAGCCATGTCCAGGTTGTAGCGAGTCGCAAGAGCCGCGCTGCCGCTATCGAGACAGTCGTGCCCACCACAGTCCGCGTCGAGGCCGGGTGGGATCGCACCTCACCGGAATGGTCCTTTCCGAACCGGCTGCGGATCGCCGACGTTCCGCTCGACACTGCCCATGGCAACCGCGCGGCAGCTGTCCGCGTCCACACTGGCGTATCGGTCGCCGATGCGCATCTCGGCATAGTCATGCGGTTGGCATCGGCTGCTCAGGTCACCATCATCACCAGCGACCCGCGTGACATGCGCCAGGTCGCTGGGGACGCCGACGTCACCATTGTCGCCATCTGACCAAGTCGCGGTACCGTATTTACCCGGGCGCTTGAGGTGGTTCGCTGGTGTCGTTCCTGCTGAGCCAGCGGCGGCCGACCTCGGCGGCGAGCGCTGCTGCGCCCTTGCCTAGCTGGAGGGCCAAGTGAGCGGGTGACTGGCCGGCCTCGGCGAGCAGGCCGCCGGTGATGACCTTCGTTCCTGGCGGCGGCTCATATTCGAAGACGGACTGGTCGAACTCGGTGGTCAGGCCCGTGAGCTCGGTGCGCAGGACGGGGTGTTCCTGGTAATAGCCGACCTGGCGCAGGCAGATGCCAAGCGCACGGTCGATGAACACCTCTACCTGGTCGGACGTTATCCCCTTCCCTGACAGCGGGCTCAGGCTCGTCGGCCGCGGGTCGGTGGTCACCATGACGCGCATGGCGGGCCGGCCGGCGACCACCGCGTCGCCGAGGACCGAGACTTGGCCGGGATCGCGCAGCAGCCAGGCGGGATCGACGATGGCCGCGATCCCTCGTGGCGGCGGCTCTGCGTCGCGCACCGCCACGTAATCGGAATAGGCGCGCCACAGGCGCTGGCCGTCGCAGACAATGCGCGCAGGCCTATCACCCGGGTCGGCAGCCTCCTCGATCAGGTAACTGCCGGGCATGGCCACCGCCAGCCGCGCGACCAAGTCGACATTCTCGTGCACACGGTCATCTGAGGGCCGCCAGAGCCAGCGGGTCCGGCTGCCGGCCTTCGTGGCCGCGAAGGATTCCCTGGCAAGCCGCATCATCGTGACGACGTCGGCCTGCTCGCTCAGCTCCGCACAGAACCGCTGCGGCCCCAGGTCACTGCGGTACAGCAGGTTCACCTCGGCGTCCGTCAGGCCCGGCGCCTGCTGCGGCGGCGGCTCGCGGCGGCCCGGCCCTGGCGATCCCACGGTCAGCCTGGTGAACTCGGCGCTGTCGTCATGCCCCCTGCTGAGCCGCTGAAAGCGCAGCAAGACGCCCAGTTCGGCGTCAACTAGACCGCTCACCCGCTCCCCGACCAGGAGGCCCGCCAGGCGACGTGAGCCGGCAATGGCGATCGCATCGCGGCCAATAAACTCGGCCCGCCCGGTGATCCGCAAGTCAAAGTCCGGCAACAGCAGCGACGGGTGCGTTAGCTCCGCGAACGGCACCGGGCCGCCGACGTCACCGGTTAGCAGGTCACGTTCCCCGTCCGGGTGGGTTACCTCGGCCCGGTACTGGCCATCAGGGTCGACCTCGAGGCTTCCCCACTGCTCCCACGTGCCCGAAGCGGCGCCCGAGCCAGAGCGAGACTCGCGGGTACGCACCTCGCCGGAATAGCCGGAGCCTGCCCAGTGCGCCCGGTACATCAGCGGCACCAGGTCACTCACCGTGAAGTGCGGCGGAGTGCTCATCACTGCGACTGTAGGCCGGCGCCAGGGCTCCTAACGGAGCGAGGCTGCTGGCACGCCTATGGCGAGCTTGCGATGCCGACTACCGGGCTGGCCGTGCCTGCCTCGTCGCCGCGCCAGAGGGCGGACAACGCGGCGACGTGGCCATTGACTGTGACCAGCCAGTATCCGCCCGAGGCCGGGTCACCGGCGATGCCAATGGTCCTGCCGACCTTGCTGAACGGCATGTTGCCGAAGTCGGGCACGCCGAACGCGAACACCTTGCCGCTCGCGGTCACCAGCCAGTAGCCCTGCCGCGTGGGGTCTCCCGCGATCCCAGTCACGTCAGTCAGGCTCTTGCCCTGGTAGCGCCCGGCGTCGAAGGCGAACACCTTGCCCTTGGCCGTGACCACCCAGTAGCCGCCGGTTTGCTTGTCAAGGGCGATGCCAACGACATTCGAACCGGGGTTGGTCACCGACCCGAGCGATTTCGCACCGAACGCGAACACCTGACCGCGCGAATTGACCAGCCAGTAGCCCGATCCCGACTTGTCCGGTGCGATGCCCACGATCGGCGAGGTCGAGTGCGCCGATCCCCGGCTTGGCGCCCCGAAGGCGTAGACGTGACCCTTGGCCGTGACCAGCCAGTAGCCGTTGGTCTGCTGATCGCCTGCGATGCCGGTCACGGGCGAGCTCGGGCTGCTTACCGACCCGTGGGACGGTGCGCCGAACGCGTAGACCTGACCGCTGGCCGTAGCCAGCCAGTAGCCCTGCGGTTTGGTGCCGGCCTTGCAGAGCTGAGTCGCCAAGGTTCCGCCGATCGGCGAGCCGAGGCCCGTGGCCATGTCGTATCCGGGGCCCACCGGATACTTACCACCGCCATGGCCGGTGTAGTCGTTGTTGTTGAGTGACCCGGTGACCTTGCCGATGTCGTCAAGGACCGCGGTTTTCGAACCCGGAGCGGCCAGGCGGTATATGGCGGGGCTGGCCCAGCCGACGGGCGACGACGGGCATTCCGCGTCGGTGAGGGCGAGCAGCGCCGCCCAGAGCGGTGCCGCGCCGCTCGTTCCGCCGAAGACCGTCCATCCGCCGGAGTAGTAGACGACGTAGCCCGTCAGCGGATCGGCGTCGGCTGACACGTCGGGCACCTCGCGGACCTTGGACTTGATGCCGTACGAGGCCTGGAATTTCGGCTCGGGGAAGAAGGTCGACTTGCCACCGCCGCTGGCGCCGTCGAATGTGGTTCGGTCATTCCATACCGCCTCGCCAGGGCGCGGCTGCACCGTGGACAGCGTGGTCCCGCCCACGCCGAGGACGTACGGGTCGCTGGCGGGAAAGTTCACGCTCAGCTCACGGGGCTTGCCGTCGAATTCATAGCAGCCTTCCGAGCCCGTGTCGCCAGAGGACGCGATGATCGTCTGGCCTTGCACGGCCGCCTGCTCGAACAGGGTGGTCTCGGCGAGGGCGGTCGGCCGGTCCTGATAGACCTCGCACAAGCCGTAGGACTCGGAGATCACGCGCGCCTTGTCCTGGTCGACTATGGCGTGGTAAGCGTCATACTCCGACTGGATGGTGTTCGGTGCCTGGTAGACGATGATGTTCGCGGCTGGCGCCAGGCCGGCCACGGTCTCGATGTCGAGCGCGGCTTCGCCGATGCCTGCGCCGGTCTGATGGAACCCGTCGATATGGTCGTAGCTGACATTGGCGCTGGTGCCGTAGCAACTCTGATATGCCGCGATGTCAGATGGCAGGTCTGGCTCGTCGAATTCGAGGAGGGCGACGGTCACGCCAGCGCCGAAGTCGCTGGACTGGTACAGCGGGGAGAACTCGTAGGACCAGGCGAGCTCGTCGGCGGTCAGCCCGCCCTGGCTTTGCTCGCTGCTGGCGGCCGCGCAAGGCTGCGGGCCCCCGGTCGGCTCGCCCGCGGACCTCGCCGTGGCTGACCTGCTCTCCCCGACCCCGGCTGGCAGCGTGGCGAGCGACTGCTCCCTGGTCAGGTTGTCGAGCCCGATGACTGCCTGGACGTGCGCGGCCAGGCCCGCGGGCAACGCGGGAGCGCTGGCGTTCGCGTAGCCGGTGCCGCCGCCGGCCAGCCGGTAGCGGGCCAGGCCGACGCCGAACGCGCTTTCCATCTGGGCCGCCGATGCCGTGACCGGGATGCTCAGGTGGTCGGCGGCGATCGCGCCCGGGTGCAGGCCGCGCGCCCGCAGCGCGGCGTAGACGCTGCCGATCGTCGCGCCGGTCGGCCCGAACATCGCGGCGAACTGCCCACGCTGAATGTAGGCGTGATAAAGCGGTGACCCGGGTGTCGACACCGCGATCGCGTATTGAGTCAGCGCCGCCGGATCCCTTGGCTGAAGAACGACATCGACGTGCAAGGCCGTGCTGCCGGGCAAGGCGCCGATCCGCGCAGCCCCGGATGGCACGAATCCCGCCACGCCGACCGGCACTGCGGAAGCGACCGCCGGTGTGGCCCCGGCCGCTGGCAGGAACGCCGCGGCGGCGGTCACGCCGACAAGCCCCGTCACCACGGCTCGTGCGGACCGCCAGCGTGGTACCGCATGTGCCCGCGAACGACGCCCACCTTGCACCATTGTCACTCCCCATCCCGCGGCGGCCTCCCCAGCATCCCATAGCGCCTGCTGAAGCACCGGCGGAAGGGATGCGGAAACGCTCAGCTGGCTGGCAGCCTTCAGTGGCTGCGACATTGCGAAGATCGAGTCGGTATCGTGCGCGTCGGGCCGATGAGCAGGAATCCCGCCCTAAGCGGGTCCTTGCTTGTCCTGGATCTCCCACGCATGGTCAAGCGCGTGCCAGGCGATGCGGCGGGCGACGAACCGGGCTGGTCGCTGCGCGCGTCCGTCTGGCGCGGGCGTGCCTGCTTCGTTGCAGCGCGCGACCGCCGACTCCAGGGCGCGGCGCACCGCAGCGGCAGCGGCCTGGTCGCCCGGCGGGAACGGCCGCTGCTTGAGGCCGAGCATGCGCGCGTGCAGCAACTCGGTCTCCAGCACGTGCTCGACGATCTCCGCCGTGTCGCGGCCGCCACCTCGCGGCCCCTTGCGCAGCGTCGGCGGTGCGGCCGCCGCCGTCCGGTCGAAGGCGTCCCACGCCGCTCGGACAAAGGCCGCCAGCCGGGCCGCGTCCCGCGCGCAGACCGGCTCATGATCGAGCGCCGGGGCGACATCGAGTGCGCCGAAGTCAGTGGCCGTAGAGCCGCGCACGCGTTCGAGCACGCTCAACTCGGCGACGACAGCGTCAGCGTCAAACGCGATCCCCGCCCCCGCACACGCGACAGAGAAACGCGGCCCCGCAACGAGCAGCGCCTCCAGCGCAGACTCCTCGGATCGGCCCGCTCGGCACCAGCCCGGCCAATCCAAGGCGCAGGCGAAGACCCGCCGCTGGCCCATTTCCAGGTACACGCCCGTCATGACCGGCATCCTCGCAGAAGGGCCAGGTTGTGTGCCAGGAGACGGCCAGCGCCGCACGAGACGGGCGGTTGGGCGAGTGTTTCCCGTAACGGTCGCACCCACGTTCGGAACTGTGGTCACATGGATAACTCAGCCACCTCGCATCACAGGCTCTTGGTGGGCCCGGGCGCAACGTGGGGTCCTTGCTGTCGCCCGCGCAGCAGTAAGGACTCCACGTTGTTGCCGGCCGGACGCGGGCGGGTGTGACTTTCGGGCCGGCTGATCGCCGGACCGTCCGGTCAGCGGGTCAGCGGGTCAGCGCACTCTCGCCCGACCGGCCGTACCGCTCGGCGGCCCGCCAGCAGTACCAGGCCACGACCGACCGGTGGGGCCGGTACGGCTCGCCGAGCGGCTCAAGCTCCTTCGGCGCCGGCATCGCGATGCCCCAGGCCAGGCCGAATCCCTTCCGCACCCCGAGGTCGCCGGTTGGCCACACGTCCAGGCGGCGCAACTGGTGCAGCAGGAACATCTCGGCGGTCCACCTGCCGATCCCGCGCACCGTCGAAAGCCGGGCGATGACCTCGTCGTCGCCTTCTGCCCGCAGCCCACGCGAGTCGAGCACGACGGTCCCGGCGAGCACCTTGACTGCCAGGTCTCGCAGCGACGCGGCCTTGCCAGCGGAGAGCCCGGCCGTCCGCAGCGCGTCATCGGACAGCGCCAGCAGCCGCTCCGGGGTGACCTCGTCGGCCAGCGCGGCTACCAGCCGACCGTGAATCGCCGCCGCTGCCGCGCCGGCCAGTTGCTGATAGACGATCGCCCGGACCAGGGCGGCGAAATGGCTCCTGGCGCGCGGGCGCAGCCGCACCGGGCCAATCTCCGCCACCAGCCTGCGCATGACCGGGTCCCGCCCGGCCAGGACCGCGGCCGCGTCCTGCCAGCCGCGCACCGGTCCCTGTGCGGTGGTGGTCACCGGTACCCGCTGGCCTGGATGCCGAACAGATCGGCGTACGCGCCGCCCTGGGCCATCAGCTCATCGTGCGATCCGAGCTCGGCCACCGCGCCGTCGCTGATCACCACGATCAGGTCGGCCATCCGCACGGTGGAGAACCGGTGCGACACCAGCACCGTGATCCTGCCGTCGCGCCGGCTCGCCCGCGCCTGCTCGGCGTAGCGCTCGAACAGCGCGTGCTCGGTCTCGGCGTCAAGCGCCGCCGTCGGCTCGTCCAAGATCGTCAGAAGCGGGCCCGTGCGCATGAACCCGCGCGCGAGCGCCAGCTTCTGCCACTGGCCGAAGGACAGGTCCACCCCGTCCGGCCAGCTCGCACCGAGCTGAGTGTCAAGCCCGTCCGCCAGCGCGTCGACCACATCGGTCGCTCCCGCCCGGCTGACAGCCGCGCCGACGGCCAGCGAGTCGTCCAGGTGCTCCAGGTCGCCAAGGCCGACACTGCCGCGCACCAGGAACTCCAGCCTCGCGAAATCCTGGAACGCCCCGGACAGCCTGGACCGCCACTGCTTCGGCTCGATCGCGCGCAGGTCCTTCCCGTCCACCAAGATCCGCCCGGAGGCCGGCGGGTAAAACCCGCACAACAGCTTGACCAGCGTGCTCTTGCCCGCCCCGTTCTCACCGACGACCGCCACGACCGAGCCAGCGGGCAGCCGCAGCGACACGTCCCTGAGCACGGGCTCAGGCGCGCCCGGATAGCAAAAGCCCACCCCTTGGAACAAAATGCCGTCACTCAGTCGCCCTGGGGCCGGCTGGTCTGCCGTGCCGCGATGCATGGCTGCGTAGTTCTCCAGCCAGCCAAGGCGACGGCACGCGTCCAGCCACAGGCGGACGAAGTCGACCTCGCCCACGGTCATCGCGAGGTACTGACCCAGCCGGCCACCCGCGATCACGACCAGCACCACGTCGCCCGCCGACGCCCGCAGCCCGTCGACCGTCCAGTACACGGCCCCCGCGTAGCCGAGCGCGAACACGCCCCAGGCGCCGGCTAGCCACAGTCCGCCTGCCCACTGCGTCGCCGACATCGTCAGGTACCAACCGCGCCAGGCGCCGGCCCAACGCCTGACCACGTCTTGCTGATTGCCGGTGACGCGCAGTTCGTTGGCCGGGCCTGCCGTGGTGCCGAGCGTGAAGAAATGGCGATGCAGCCGCTGGTCGGGAGCAGCGGCTTCCTCTGCCGCGCGGAGCGTTCCCGAGCGCCAGGACGAGACGAGCACAGTCGGCACGGCGAACGCCAGGAGCAGCGCCATCCACGGGCTGACCGTCATGAGCACGGCCACGGTCAGCACCAGGCATGACACCGCGCTGATGGTGTCGATCAGCGCGAGCAGCATGTGGTCGAGCTGGTAGACCGACTCGCGAAGGACAGCCAGCCGGTCCAGGTAGTCGGGCCGCTCGTGGTGCTCGATGGTGTCTACCGACGCCTGCAGCTCGGCGACGTGCGTCTCGAGCGCGACGCCTGCCCTCATCCGGAACCGGCGGGTCACCCGGCTCGAGGCCAGCCGGAGCAGCCAGATCGCGACGCTGGACGCGGCCACGCCGATCGCCCCGGCAAGCACGAGCCCGCGGTGGTGCTGGGTCACGCCAGACACGATCAGCTTGAGCCACAGGGCTAGCAGCGCACCGGGCACCGTGGCGAGCACGGCCAGGAAGAATGAGAGCACGGCCATGCGAGGCTCCGCGCGGAAGGCGTGCCGCAGGATCCGCGCCATCGTGACGAGCGGACCAGGCACCGCGAGCGCACCGGCTGCGACCGGGCCGCCTGCGAGATCCTGCGCGCTCACTGTGAGCCTCCGGCGCCGTGCCCCGCCCCGGCGACCTCGTCGTCAGCGAAGCGCGCGGCCTGGAGCGAGAACATCGCCGCGTACCGGCCGCCCAGCGCCACCAGCTCGTCATGCGCGCCGAACTCGACCACTCGCCCGCCATCGAGCACGCAGATCTTGTCGGCGTGCCGCACGGTGGAGAACCGGTGCGACACCAAGATCGTGGTGACGCCCCTGGTCGCGTCGAGCAGGCGCCGGAAGATCTCCGCCTCGCCGCGCACGTCGAGCTGAGCGGTCGGCTCGTCGAGTATGACGAGCCCGGCACCCTGCCGTACCGCGCACATCGCCCTGGCCAGCGCCACCCGCTGCCACTGGCCACCGGACAGCTCGGTGCCGCCCGCGTACGACTTGGAAAGGACCGTCGCGGCGCCGGCCAGGTCAGCGGCGCCCGCCTGGCGCAGCGCCCACTCGACGTCGGCGTCGCTTGCCCCGGCCGGCGCGACATTGTCGCGCAAGGACAGCTCGTACCTGATGTAGTCCTGGAACACCGTGGTCAGCCGGGACCGCCAGGAGGCGAGGTCCAGCTCGCGCAGGTCGATGCCGTCGGCCTCGATCGCGCCCCCGGTCGGGTCGTATAGCCGGCACAGCAGCTTGGCGAGCGTGGTCTTGCCCGCACCGTTCTGCCCGACGATGGCGAGCGACGAGCCCGCGGGGATGGTCAGGGTCACCCCGGTGAGCACCGGACTGCCGCCACGGTAGCCAAAGCTCACATCGCGCAAGCTAATCTCGCAGCGTGGCAACCCGGCCGCCGGCCGGACGCCGGATTGCAGCCCGCCGAGCTCGGGCATCCGACGTTGCAACTCGGCGACAACCACGGCCGGGCGCGCCGCGGTGTCGAACCACCAGTCGAAGTCGGCGAGGCCGAGCACGGCCGTGCCGATCAGAGCGCCGATGAACATCACCAGGTCGCCGACGGCGATCCGGCGCGCCAGGGCATCGGCCGCCAGCGCGGCCACGACGAGCCCGTTCCCGGCCAGCGCGGCGAGCGCCGCCCATGCAAGCGAGCGCTCGCGCAGCCGCAGTGCCTGCAAGGACATCTCGAGAAGCTGGCGACGGTGGAACCCGAACCTGCTGACGGTCCAGCCACCGAGCCCGAACAGGCGCAGCTCCTTGGCCACCGGGACGTCGACGGCCATCCGGTAGGCGTAGTCCGCGTGCCGTTGCGACCTGACAACTTCCCCGGACCGCCAGGTCCGCCACACCGTGCTCTCCCGCAGCAGCCGGTGCGTCGCGGACCAGCACGCCACCAGGACCAGCGGCGCCCACCACCGGTACCAGAACAAGATCACCGCTGCCGCCAGGCCGCTGCCTATCTCGGTCAGCCCGTTCGCCACGAACGGCATGCAGACCCGGATCGGCGGCGCGGTGAGCCCCAGGTCGAAGTCGCGGGCCAGCGCGAAGTCGCCGGCCAGCTCGGGCTCATCGAGGTGCGCGACGCCGGCCGGCTCGATCGCCGCCCGCAGCAGCCGCTCCTGCAGGTCCGCCCCCGTGTGAGCCCCGAGGTTCGCGCCGACCGCGTCCTGGATCGGGCTGAGGACCAGGATCAAAATGGTCGTGACCGCGACTGTCGCGAGCGACAAGCCCGGCCTGCGCCCCGCTGCCACCTCACCGGTCAGCGCGCCGGTCGCGACGATCAGCGCCCCAGGCAGCACCGAGCGCACCACGACGAGTGCCCACCACGAAATCGCCAGGCCGCGATGCGCCCTCGGCAGCACGCCGAACACCAGGTTCCACTCTGCCGACCGCCACGGAAGGGCGGACCGCCACGGAGGGCTCACATTACGTTTGTACCTTGCGGCACCGACACCGGCGGCTGTTCGCCTTGAGGTCATTGCCTCGCGATGTGGCGGAGCTTATCCGGATTGCGAATGAGCCGGATCGCGGCGATCCGGTTGTCCGGGTCCAGGTCGGCCACGATGACGTCGTCAGGAGCGCCGCCCGACGTGACAAGCAGCCCCGGCTCGCCATTGACGAGCACCGAGTGGACCCCGACATCGGGCAGAGGCCGGCGCAGCACGCCGAGCAGCCAGCGAGCGACCTTGTCCGCGCCGTGCAGCGGGCGCAAGGCGGCGCGGATCTTGCCGCCACCGTCGGTCCAGGCGGTGACGTCCGGGGCGAGCAGCTCCATCATCCGGTTGAGGTCGCCGCCGACGCACGCCGCCAGGAATTCGTCGGTGACGCGGCGACGGGTGTCAGCCGGGGCGTCGTAGCGTGGCCGCCGCGCCTGGACGTGGGAGCGGGCGCGCCTGCCGACCTGGCGCACCGCGGGCTCGCTGCGGTCCAGCATTCCCGCGATCTCACCGAACGAGAAGCCGAAGACCTCCTTGAGCACGAAGACCGCGCGTTCGAGCGGCGACAGCGTCTCAAGCACGACGAGCATGGCCAGCGATACGTCCTCGGCCAGCTCGACGTCGCTTCCTGCGTCCCTTTCCGCCGTCACAAGCGGCTCGGGCAGCCACGGGCCGATGTAGGACTCGCGCTGCGCCATCGCCGATGCCAGGCGATTGAGGCAGAGGTTGGTGACCATCCGGGTGAGGTAGGCGCGTGGCTGGCCGACGTGCCCGAAGTCCGCCGAGCTCCATTTAAGCCAGGTGTCCTGGATGACGTCCTCGGCATCCGCGACGCTGCCGAGCATTCGGTAGGCGACGCCAAAGAGCGCCGGCCGGTGCTGCTCGAATGCGTCAAGCGCGGAGTCGGTCATCTCGCTGCGCTCGTCCCTGCCGCCCGGTTCCCGCCCCCTCGGTCGCTGGGACCTCGCAGCGGTCGGCGAAGCCCTGGCTGCGCAGGCCAAGCGCTGAGTTCACCCGGCTGCGCAGGTTCTCCACGCCGACCATGAACGTCAGCTCGACGAAGGCGGCCTCGCCAAGCAGCTTGAGCAGGCGCCCGGCCATCTCGTCCGTGACGGTCGGCTCGGTCTCGCACACGGCCTCGGCGTATTCCATGACGGCGAGCTCGGCCTCGGAGAACCGTTCCCTGTGCTCGCGCCAGAACGGTACCGCGCGCAGCTTCTCCGCAGCGATGCCGAGCTTGCGGGCGTCCCAGTAGCCGAAGTCCATGCACCAGGAGCAGCCGATCCTGGCGGCCGCCACCATCACGGCTAGCTCCTTGAGCACCGGGTCGAGCTTGTTGAACTTCGCGACGGCTTGCTCGAACCGCGCGTCCGCGTAGAGCACGCGGGAGTTGTGGGCGAGCGCCATGGCCGGGTCAAGCACATCGCCGTAATGGCGCCTTGAATACCGCTGCGCGATCCGCAGCAGCAGCGTGCGGCGCGGTTCGAGTGAGATACGTGCCATCTGCTCCTCCTCGTCAACGATCTTCTCTCGTCGACGGCCTTCCGCACTACAGACAAGACGGCAGCCTGCGATGTGACATGAGGGAGCGAGGCTTCAGGAGTTCCCTGCCGAGCAGCGGGTTGTAACGCCGTGACGGGCCGCAGCGTTTTCGATGTGACATGCCGAACCTGCCGTGGCTAGCTCGCAGGGCCGCGTCCACGGACGCCGCCCTGCGAGCCCTGCTTGCGGGAGAGGAGACCCGGCCAGCCAGCACACCGGAGTCCCAGTTCGCGGCGCGTCTTGTGGCCGCTCTCAGGGCCGCTCCCGTCGTGGCGGAACTGGCCGGGGAGGCTGCGGCTCTGGCCGAGTTCAGTGCCAGCGCCGGCCAGCCCGGCCCCGTCCATCAAGCCAGCAGTAGGAGGTCTCGCTTGTTTTCCTCGTTCCTGTCCGTGAAGGTCGCTGCTATCGCAGCCGCTGCCCTTACCGCTGGCGTCGCCACCGCGGCGTACGCGGGCGTCCTTCCCAGTCCCGTCCAGCGCCTGGCGCACGAGGCGATCGGCGCCCCGGCGGTCCGCGGAGCCACCCACCAGGTCTCCGCCGGCGCCTGGCAGGGCCACCATCACGGCTGGTGGTTCGGCTGCCATCGGTACCCCGGCCCGTCACGGACGCCGCGACCGCACCCGTCATGGACGCCCCGGCCGCACCCGTCGGGATCACCGAGCCCGAACCCCTCGTGGACGCCGCGGCCGCACCCGTCCTGGACGCCGAGCCCGAACCCGTCATGGACGCCGCGGCCGCACCCCTCGTGCACGCCGGCGCCACACCCGTCGGGATCACCGAGCCCGTGGCCCTCATGGTCACCGCGGCCGCACCCCTCGTGCACGCCGACGCCAAGCCCGTCGCCGTCGGGAGCACCGAACTCGCGGCCTGTCCCGTCCGGCTCGTGCTATCCGCCGCCATGGCGGCACTGGCATCACTACGGGCACTACCATCACCATCGCTACCCGCATCCGACTAGCCCGCCCACCCCTAGCCCCTCCGCATGACGTGACGGGACAACGCCTTGGCGGGCCGGCGTCGCCGGCGGCTGCCCGGCCCGCCAAGGCGATCCCCCCGGCGTGCGGCCGATGCGGGCGTTCCGCTGCGGCCGACGGGCATGGCGGCCGATACTCGGCCCCATGATCGGCGAGGACTTCCCGGCCCTGCTGGCCGCCGCCCAGCGCGGCGACCAGCAGGCGTTCTCGAGGCTGTGGCGGGATGCGAACCCCGCGTTGCTGCGGTACCTGCGGGTCATCGCCGCAGATGCCGCCGATGACATAGCCGCCGAGACGTGGGTGCGGGTGCTGAGCGGCCTGACCAGCTTTCTGGGGGATGAGCAGGCCTGGCGCGCCTGGCTGTTCACCACCTGCCGCCGGCGGTGGCTCGATGAGG
Source organism: Streptosporangiaceae bacterium (assembly GCA_030045175.1). Classification (GTDB taxonomy): domain Bacteria; phylum Actinomycetota; class Actinomycetes; order Streptosporangiales; family Streptosporangiaceae; genus Chersky-822. Next base: position 24,461 of record JASIBM010000278.1, read on the forward strand.
GACGGCGCAGGTCTAGGAATCGCTCGATCAGCATCGACGAGATTCCCCTTGCGCACCTACCGCAGGCCGCAGACACCGCTGATCTCGCGATCGAGCATCTCGGCACGAGGTCGGCGATGGCCATGCTCACCGAGCTACCATCGCTTCAGGCTGAGGTGATCTTGCTGCGCGTGGTCGCTGGACTTGACACTGATACGGTGGCGCGACTGGTCAAGCGTAGCCCCGGCGCGGTGCGCGTCGCGGCGCACCGGGGACTGCGGCGACTGGCACAGATCGCATCCGAGGCAGGTGTCAGGCTATGACGGGCGCGGGCTCTCGGGACAGCGGAGCACGCCGGCGCTCATGGCCGGGTCCCCAGCACACGGCGCTGACCGGCGAAGCCGCGCTTGAGGCGCTGCTGTCGGGCCGCGAGCTGCCCGAGGACGTAGCCGCGGGCGTGCGGCACGCATCCGACGTCATCGCCGCGCTCAGGGCCGGCCCGGCGCCCGACGAGCTGGCCGGCGAGGCCAGCGCCATGGCCGAGTTCCAGCACCGCGTCGGCACGTCCGCGCACGCGCGGCGATCCCGCCGCCTGCCAAGGGCACTGGCCAGGCGATCCTGGGCGGGCCGGGCAGCGGCCACGGCCGCCGCGGTCGCGTTCGCCGTCAG
>JASIBM010000279.1 GCA_030045175.1 Streptosporangiaceae bacterium
AGCGCTCGCGGGGCGATCAGGTCCGCGTCTGCGGCCCCTGGCTGACTCAGGTACTCAATCGCGTGGCGTAGCTGGGAATCCTCGGCGACGGTGCCGAGCAGTCCGGTAAGGCTCATCGCGTCCCTGCTCGTGAGTTGGAGCTGCTGGTCGGCGCTTGCCCGCCTGGCCAGGGGGACCTGGCCAGGCGGCGCAGCACAACAATCCCGCGTTCAGAGCTGAACGCAGGATGCCTTAAGTTTACGGGCTAGCCTTGGTGCGGCGGCCGGGCAAGGCGCAGACGAGGATCACGGAGGCTCGATGACGGCGGGGGCGGGTGTTGATGCGGCGGTCGACCATACCTCGGTGCCCACCCTGACACTGGACGCCCGCCAGCTCGGCGACCTCGAGCTGATCTTGTCGGGGGCCTTCGCGCCGCTGCGCGGCTTCATGACGCAGGCCGACGTGAGCGCGGTGGCGGATCGCGGCGTTCTCGCCGACGGCACCCCGTGGCCGATTCCCGTGACGCTCGACGTGCGGGCCGGCGCCCTGCGCGGCGTGGCCGACAAGGTGCTGCTCGCAGACCCGGAGGGAACGCCGCTCGCCGTGCTCGCGATCACCGAGCGAGCAGTCGCCGGGGACGAGGCCGGCGAACCAGGCGACGATGACTGGGTCCGGCTGGCTGGCCCGGTCACCGGGCACCGCAGCCCTGAGCACGGCTCGTTCCGGCGGCTGATGATCTCGCCGCGAGAGGCGAGGGCCGAGTTCGCCGGCGGGGCCGTGCTGGCGTACGCGACCAGGGCGCCGCTTGGCTGGCGGCAGATCGGCCAGCTCAAGCACCACGCGGAGCGGCTCGGCGCCAGGGTGCTCGTGCTGCCGATGGTCGTCGGGGGCACCAGCGTCGTCAGGGAGCCAGCGGCGCTGATCCGGGCGGTGCTCGCGGCGGCGCGGAACCTGCCTGGCGCGACGATGGTGATCCCGGTTCCGCTGGCTCCCCGTGGCGAGCGGGCCGAGGTGAGCGAGGAGCGCGAGCTCGCCGCGATCGCGACCGTCGCAGCGGCGTACGGGGCGACCCACCTGCTGACCGACGGCGCGGGCAACGAGCCGCCAGGGGGCGAGCGGGGAGGCACCTCCATCAGCGTGCTCGCCGCGGGCGACTGGGCCTACGACCGTAGCGCCGGGGTGTGGCGGCCGTTGCCGTTGATCGAGCCGGGCGATGAGATCGAGGATCTGTCCGCCGACCAGCTATCGGACATGCTGGACTCGGGCGCGCCGATACCGTCGTGGTTCGCGCCGCAGGATGTGGCGGCGCAGTTGCGCCACGCGCGGCCGCCGCGCTCCGAGCGCGGCCTCGTGCTGTTCCTGACCGGCCTGTCCGGATCGGGCAAGTCCACGATCGCCAGGGACCTGCGCGACCTGCTCGCCGAGCGCAGCGACCGCCGCGTCTCGCTGCTCGACGGTGACCTCGTCCGCTCGCTGCTCTCCGCGGGCCTGACGTTCTCCCGCGCCGACCGCGACCTCAACATCGCCAGGATCGGCTACGTGGCCGCCGAGGTCGCCAGGCACGGCGGGATCGCGATCTGCGCGCCCATCGCGCCGTTCGCCGCGGCCAGGGAACGGGTCAGGCAGATGGTCTCGCAAGTGGGTGACTTCCTGCTGATCCACGTCGCCACGCCGGTCGAGGTGTGCGAGGCACGGGACCGCAAGGGCCTGTACGCGAAGGCGAGGGCGGGCCTGATCGAGCAGTTCACGGGCGTGTCGGACCCGTATGAAGAGCCGACGGACGCGATCTTGACGATCGACACGTCGGTGCTCAGCCGTCACGAGGCCACCAGCGCGATCATGGCGATGCTGACATCGGGCGGCTGGCTGGGCGATAGCCGACCCGCGTAAGGCTCGCGGCTAGGGCGTGCCCCGCGGGCGGCGCACCCTAGTCGTCGTCCTCGGCGCGGGTCGCCGCGTCGAGGCGGGTATGGAAGCTGGTGAGCCGCCGGGTGATCACGTCCGACATGGAAGTGCGCTGCCGCCAGAGCACGAAATAGCTCAGGACGCCGCTGATCAGGATCGCCAGGGCGAGCAACAGGAAGCTGCGCACGCCCGCGAGGGCGAGCAAGCCGAATACCACGGCGAACAAGACCAGCCGCATCAAGGTGTAAAGCAGCGTCGGGCGCATGACACGATCAGCCTAGCCGCTACTTGCCGGCTAGTTGCTCGCGGGCTCTGACCGCGGCCCGCGCACGCAGCCCCGCGCCGTCCGTCAAGATCACACCGGGCTAGCCGCAAGTTATACGACGGGACCCACCGTGATCACGGTGCGACGGCTCCAGCCGCCTGGCCTGCGCCTACTCGATCCTCCTGGCCAAGCACGCTGGCCAGCAGCTCGGGATCGACGTTGCCGCCTGACAAGATCGCCACGCACCGGCTGGCCGCAGGCAGCTCGCGCGCGCGGAACAGGCAGGCGGCCACGGCGACCGCGCCCCCGGGCTCGGCCACCAGCCTCGCGTCCGTTGCGAGCAGCCGCATCGCCGCCAGGATCTCCTCCTCGGTCACCATCACGATGTCATGCACCTGGCCGAGCAGGTGCTGCATCGGCAGTTCGCCGACCTGATCGGCGCGGAGCGCGTCAGCGATCGTGCGCTGGGCGTCGGTGGCTGGCCAGGCCACCCGGTGGCCGTGCCGCAGTGAGTCCCTGGCGTCGGCAGCTAGCTCGGGCTCCACGCCGACGACGCGCGCACCCGGGCAGGTCGCGGCGATCGCAGCGGCCACGCCAGAGACAAGGCCCCCGCCGCCAACCGGGCAGACAACGAGGTCCACGTCCGGACAGTCGGCGGCGATCTCGAGGCCAACCGTGCCCTGCCCGGCGATCACGTCCCTGTGGTCGAACGGCGGGATCGGCGCGTAGCCATGCCTGGCGGCTAGCTCGTCGACCGTGGCCACCCGCGCGGCCAGGCTGGGCTCGCAGGTGACGATCTGAGCGCCGAGCGACCTTGCCGCCGCGACCTTGACACGCGGGGCGTTCGTCGGCACGACCACCGTCGCAGGCACCCCGAGCAGCGCCGCCGCGTACGCCACCGCCCGCGCGTGGTTGCCGCTGGAGTGCGCGACCACCCCGCGACCGCGCAGCTCGGCTGGCAACGCGCTGATCGCGTTGTACGCGCCACGCACCTTGAACGCCCCGGTCGGCTGCAGCGACTCGGCCTTGACAAGCAGTCGCGGCCAGGCGGTTCGCGTGGCGGCGGCCAGCGACCCGGTGGCCAGCGACCCGGGGGCCAGCGAATCGGGGGCAAACGTGGCGTCCGGGCTCGTGCGCAGTGGCACCAGCGGCGTGCGCAGCGCGATGCCGTCGAGTCGGACAGCCGCCGCCCTGATCTCATCGATAGACACAAGGTCAGGCATCACCCCAGCCTACGTGTTCAGGCCGGGATCGCCTGCTGCCGGTCAAAGCAGCACGACCAGGATTGTGGGCTAACTTTGGCGGAATCTAACGAGAATAGTGATGTTTGTTATTAACATATTGTTCTGTGGGGGCTGGGCGAGTCGGAGGAGCGAAGAATGGATGGCCACAGTGATCGCCTGCTTACTCCCGGAGAGGTCGCTGCCCTCTTCCGTGTGGACCCGAAAACTGTCACCAGGTGGGCAGCCTCCGGGCGCATCAGCAGCATCCGCACGCCTGGTGGACACCGGCGCTACCGGGAAGCTGAGATCCGGGCCCTGCTCGGCATCGATGGCGAATCGGCCGCATCAGTGCCTGAGTCGATCATCTGACCTGCCAGGCTCACGCCGGTCGTAGCCCGCGGAGACCAGGGCTGCGACCGGTGCCAAGCCGCAGCCCTGTTTCTTCGTGCTACGTTCCGGTCAGCCGGCTCAGGTCAGCCCAGCCTTGACCAGCCTGGCGAGACCATCAAGGACAGCTCAGCGGGAGCGGCCGTGGTCGGGTCAGTCGAAGTTACCCGGCTGCCCGTTGCGAGCGAGGAAGTCAAGGAACTGGCGGCGGAGCGGTTCATCGCCCTCACGCCAGCGTTGCTTGCGCTCGTCGAGCTCATCCTGGGTGATCGCCGTCGAAGCGAACCTGTCATAGTCCGGGTCGGCCGGGCCGACCTCGACGTAGGCATCACCTACCAGCTGGCCGTCGTGCGCGGTCGCCGATTCGGGGACCAGCAGGTTACCGTTCGGCAACCGAATCACGTACATCACAGCACCACCCCTAGATGCCATACCGCACATTGAAGTAGAGCATTACCTGCAGTGCGGCACGGGTATTACCGCCAACCATCTCCACCAGCGCGGGACGCTGGCTCGATGCGATCGCCGCAAACGCGTCGGCGAAGAACTCCCGTCGGCCCAGCACGCCGCCCTGGCGGTGAAACGGGCCACTCATCGATGGCAAGCACAGGTCATAGAGCTTGCAGAACTCAGCTGAATCTGACTGCCAGCAGTCGTCCGGTCCGTCGATGTCGTCAAGCGCGTGGCCGATCTCATGGCACATGACATCGGGGGTCGGGGACGGCCTCGACCCCACGATGATCTTACGATCACCGTACGCGCCAGCGCAGGCGTCCCACGTTGCCCGGCCGGAAGGCAACGTCACGCCGCTCAGGTCACCCATGTCATCGATGTCAGGTACGCCACCTGGTCCCAGGTAGATCGCGTCCAGGCCAGCGGCCAGCCGCTCCTTGATCAGCTGCGGCAGCCCGGCCAGCCGCTCCACGGCGAGCACGATCTCCGGCGGCGGGATATCCCCCGCCGCCCAGTCTCTATGCAAGATGCGCTCGAGGTGACCGCAGTGCTGGTGCCCGGCCGCCACGTGGCTGCTACGCGCGCGCTCGTACCACGGCACGGCTGCCATCGCTACGGCCGCCGCTGCCGCAGCGGATCGCGGCGCGGCGGCCGCCTGGCTGGCCTCAGGCGCCCGGCCCTGCGTGCCCGTGCTTGTCCTGTTCTTCGCGTGGGCGCCAGGACGGGCGTTGGGCCTGATCGCCGCTCTCGCACCCGCCTGCCTGACCGCCGTTCGCGCCGCCTTTGCCTGGCTGGGCATTTCGCCCGCCGGTCCAGCCTGCCGTCCTGGCTCGGTCTTCCGCGAGGCGGGCGTAGCCTGTCGCCCTGCCCCTGCCTCCGGACGCGCGGGCGTCACCGGCTGCCCAGGCGCA
>JASIBM010000280.1 GCA_030045175.1 Streptosporangiaceae bacterium
TCCTGCGCGGCCTCCGGCTCGGACGCGGCGGCGCGGGCCTGGTCCAGCATCGCTTCAAGCGAGGGCGCCTCGGCCGGGCGGGCGGCGCGGGCCTGCGGGAAGGACACGTCCTGGCGCAGGTAGTGGACCGGGACCAGCCAGTCGGACAGCGGCATGTCGCCCCTGGGGCTCGGCCGATCGTCTCGCTGGAAGAGCCGCCGCCGCCCGGCGGTGACCGCCTGCCCCACCGTCGCCCCGGTGAACAGGGACTCGTAAAACGCGGCCATGAACTCCGCCGCGGCGACCGCGTAGACGCTGTAGGCCATCGCCACCACCGCCGCGCACCCCGCCTTGAGCAGCGCGGTCGCGACGGAGGCTTCGAGGTCCTTGCCGACCGCACCGGACTGGCACGCGTTCAGCACCACCACAGGCACCTTGCCCTCGGCCAGGACCGCCGCGACCTTCGACGCCGTCACGTCATCGCCGCCGCCGCCGGGCTGCTCGAACGCCAGCATCCCCTCACCAGGCCGGGTCATCATCACCCGCCGGCCGCCCACCATGACCTCGCTCGCGGCGCGGCCTGGCATCACCCCGTGGCCGTCGAAATGCACCACGTGGAACGGCTCGCCAGCCGCCGCGGCCGACATCACCGCTTCCCGCAGCGCGTCGAAGGTCGGCGGGCGCAGCACGGTCAGGTCCACCTCGCCGCGCACCGCGCCGAGCCGTTCGAGCAGCGGCCGGGCCACCATCTGATACCCGACATCGGAGGTACCGGCCGGGCGGGAGATCACCATGAGCACCCGCAGTCTGCCGCCAGGCACCTCCAGCGTCCCCGCCCCGTCGGCGACGGGCAGGCTCCGCGACATCCCGCCCGCACCCAGCGCCACTGGCCCTGAGCCGTCGCGCATCAGCTCCCAAGGCAACCCAAGCAAGCCAGGCTCAGCGGACCGGACCACCAGCTCCAACCCCCGGTCCCGCGCCCGCTGGTAAGCGTCCCGCGCCGCCCCGGCGCCGAGCACCGCCCCGAACACCTGCTCCCCCCACCCGGTCAGCCGGGCCTGGATCGCCGGGCCGCGGTCCTCCCACACCCCGAACGGCGCCCGCAGGTAATCCTCCAGGTACCACCGCAGGTCCTCAAGCGCGTCACCGTCCAGCGGCCACGCCAGCGGCCCTCGCGACACCTCCTGCGGCAGCCCCCCGCCCGGCCATGACAGAACCGCCACCTGGCTATCCGCCAGCAGGTCCACAAGCAGCCGGTCAGGCAAGCCCCACCCCCAGCCCGCATAACCAGGAACGCGCTATGCGCCACTCATATGACAGCATGCTACGGCGAATGCCGAACCGGCTGCCGGACCATGATCGTGGTGGGTTGCCGTCGCATGGATCGGTAAACCCACCGTGATCATGGTGACGGGCGCTGCACCTTGCTGCCGCACCCAAGATTTTGACTGCTGGTGGCACGGAGACGACCAGCGCTGACCTGGTGGGCGATACTGGGATCGAACCAGTGACCTCCTCGGTGTGAACGAGGCGCTCTCCCGCTGAGCCAATCGCCCGCGCCCGCAGGGACTTCCAGACCCGCGGGGCCATCACAGAGTAGCGCATCCGCGTCCCAAGCCGCAGGGTAGCTCGCGCGGCGAGCAGGCTCATAGGGGCCGCGCACGAGCCTGACGCACCGCTCTCAGCCAGGCTGTGCACGATCTTTACCTCACTGTCAGTGAGACGCAGATCACACTGCGTTATAGCTGCTCACAGGAACAGAGCAGCCGAGCGTCGGCGTTCTCTTTCTTGAAGCGTTTGACCAGGTCACAGGCGGTTTGATGATCAGTGACCGAGGTTACGAGCGACGGTTATCGCGGAATCACCCCCTCCAACAAATGATTCCGCGAATCCAGCGGCCATCAAAGGGATGGCAACCGCACCAATTACGCATCCGGATTACTCTGGTATGCGACAAGGCAAAGGTCAAAACCCCATGATGAACAGCGTTACGGTCTCCGCTGAGCTGGGCCTCAGCCTGGTGGTTCCCGAGCACGGGGCCGTTCCCCTGGTGGCCAGCGTCGACTACTGCGCCGACGATCCCTACGCGATCAAGATGTCGTTCCACGTCGGCACCGACGAGCCGGTCGAGTGGATCTTCGCGAGGGAGCTGCTCGCAGCGGGGCTCGAGGGACCGGCAGGCGAGGGCGACGTCCAGGTCTGGCCTGAAGACGCCGACGGCAGCGACATACTGAACATCGCGCTGTCGTCACCGTTCGGCGAGGCCCGCTTCGAGGCGCCGCTGAGCGCCACGGCTGAGTTCCTGAAGAGCACCTACGGGATAATCCCGGCCGGCTCGGAGGGCGACTTCATCGACGTCGACAGCGAGCTTGACGACCTGCTCTGGCAGGCATAAGCCACAAGCCGCATCGCGGGGCCACGCGAGCCCCGCAGCCGCCCGGATCCGTGACTAATGGGCCTAACCCATTAGTCACGGATCCGGCTATGTGCAAGGTCGCCGTGTAAGGTCGCCGAATTCCGCAGGCGTACTGTCACGGATCAGGCGACTCGGCCGACCTCAGGGCGAATATCTCCGCGGCCTTCTTGGTCACCGGGCCAGGCACGGCAGGCAGCGCCACGCCGTCCACGCGCCTGATCGGCTGCACGTCCCTGGTAGTTCCCGACAGGAAGGCCTCTTCCGCCGACGCGAGCGCGCTCAGCGGCAGTTGCTCCTCGATCGCCTCCGCCCACTCGATCACCAGCGCCCTGGTCACCCCGGCCAGGCAGCCTGAGCTCAGCGGCGGCGTCAGCAGCCGACCACCGATCACCACGAACACGTTCGTCCCTGTGCCCTCGCACAGTTCCCCCACTGTGTTCGGGAAGATGGCCTCGCCGCCGCCATGCTGCGCGGCATATGCCAGGGCGCGCACGTTCTCGCCGTAGGACGTGGTCTTCAGCCCGGAGAGGGCGCCGCGCTCGTTCCTCGGCCACGGCACCGTGACCAC
>JASIBM010000281.1 GCA_030045175.1 Streptosporangiaceae bacterium
GTGCAACTTGCCGTCCTGGTCGACCGCGGCCATCGCGAGCTGCCGATTAGGCCCGACTACGTCGGGAAGAACCTGCCGACGTCCAAGCTGGAGGTGGTCAGGGTCATGCTCGCGGAGACCGACGGCGAGGACTCGGTGACCCTGCGGGCTCACCCGGTGGTGGCCAGGTGAGCCGGCACCTGATCTCAGCCGCCGACCTGAGCCTGGCCGACGCCATGGCCATCTTGGACACGGCCGAGGAGCTCGCGCACCTGGCCGAGCGGCCAATACCCAAGCTGCCCACGTTGCGGGGCAGGACCGTCGTCAACCTGTTCTACGAGGACTCGACGAGGACGCGCATCTCGTTCGAGGCCGCGGCGAAGCGCCTGTCGGCGGACGTGATCAACTTCTCGGCGAAGGGCTCGAGCGTGGCGAAGGGCGAGAGCCTCAAGGATACCGCCCTGACCCTCCAGGCGATGGGTGCCGACGCGGTGGTGATCAGGCACGGCGCCTCTGGCGCGCCGCACAGGCTCGCCGACTGGGTGCGGGGCAGCGTGATCAACGCCGGAGACGGCACGCATGAGCATCCGACCCAGGCGCTGCTCGACGCGTTCACGATCAGGCGCAGGCTCGGCAGGCTCGGCGGGCTTCGGGTCGCGATCGTCGGGGACATCGTGCACAGCAGGGTCGCCAGGTCAAACGTCTGGCTGCTGCGCACGCTCGGCGCGTCGGTGACCGTGGTCGGGCCTCCCACCCTGCTTCCGCTCGCGGTGGGAAGCTGGCCGTGCGAGGTCAGTTACAACCTTTCCGCCGTGCTGCCTGACTGTGACGTGGTGATGATGCTGCGCGTGCAGCAGGAGCGGCTGACCGACGCCTACTTCCCCAGCATCCGTGAGTACAGCCGCAGGTACGGCCTCGACGCCGACCGGGTGCGTTTGCTGCCTGACCACGCGATCGTGATGCACCCCGGCCCGATGAACCGCGGCGTCGAGATCGCCGCCGCGGTCGCGGACTCGGCAAGGTCGACGGTGGTCGAGCAGGTCACCAACGGAGTGGCGGTGCGGATGGCCGTGCTCTACCTGCTGCTCGGCGGGCAACCGGCGGAGCGTGCGCAGCCGGCGCAGCCGCAAGCGCAGGCGCTCGAGCCGGCGTCGTCTGGGGCTGCGCGATGACCGCCGCCAGCGAGCTTCCCGATCCGCGCGTCGCCGGCGGTACCTGGCTGATCAGGGCGGCGAGGCCGCTGGGCGGGGCTCCCGCCGACATCCTGATCGACAGCGGGGTGATCAGGGAGGTGACGCGGCCCGGGGGCGCCAGCGCAGACGGGCAGGTCAGGGTCGTCGACGCGGATGGCCTCATCGCCCTGCCCGGCCTGGTCGACTTGCACACGCACCTGCGCGAGCCGGGCAGGGAAGACGCCGAGACGATCGCCAGCGGCACGGCGGCGGCGGCGCTTGGCGGGTACACGGTGGTGCACGCGATGGCCAACACCGAGCCGGTGGCCGACACGGCCGGCGTCGTGGAGCAGGTCTGGCGCCTGGGTCGCCGGACGGGGCGCTGCGACGTCCGCCCTGTCGGCGCGGTGACGGCCGGCCTGGGCGGCGAGCGGCTCGCCGAGCTCGGCACGATGGCGGACTGCGCGGCCCAGGTCAGGGTGTTCTCCGACGACGGCCGCTGCGTGAGCGACGCGGCGCTGATGCGGCGGGCCCTGGAGTACGTGAAGGCCTTCGACGGCGTGATAGCCCAGCACGCCCAGGATCCCAGGCTGACCGAAGGCGCGCAGGTCAACGAGGGCGAGGTGTCGGCCAGGCTGGGGCTTGTCGGCTGGCCTGCCGTCGCCGAGGAGGCGATCATCGCCAGGGACTGCCTGCTCGCCGCGCACGTCGGCTCGGCCCTGCACGTGTGCCACGTCACGACCGCGGGCTCGGTGGAGATCATCCGCTGGGCCAAGTCGAAGGGCTGGCCGGTGACCGCCGAGGTGACGCCGCACCACCTCCTGCTCACCGACGAGCTGGCGACGGGCTATGACCCGGTTTACAAGGTCAACCCGCCGCTGCGCACGGCGGACGACGTCGCGGCGCTGCGGGCCGGCCTGGCGGACGGGACGATCGACTGCGTGGCCACCGACCACGCCCCGCACGCGGCGGAGACCAAGGAGACCGAGTGGTCCGCGGCGTCATTCGGCATGACCGGCCTGGAAACGGCGCTGAGCGTGGTGCACGAGGCAATGGTGCTGACCGGCCTGCTTGACTGGCCGGGGGTCGCCGACCGGATGTCGGTGCGGCCCGCGGCGATCGGCCGCCTGGACGGAGCGGACCAGGCGTACGGCCGGCCGCTGGCGCCTGGCTCGCCAGCGAACCTCGTCCTGTACGACCCCGCGCCCATCCGGCCGGTCGATCCGGTCGCCCAGGCCTCGCGCAGCAAGAACACCCCGTTCGCAGGAATGAAGCTTCCCGGCCAGGTCGTCGCGACCTTCCTGCGCGGCAGCCCGACCGTGCTCGAGGGGAGGCTGACCAGATGACACCGATGCCGGGGGCGAGCGAGCCTGCCGCCGCCCGCCCGCCCGCGTTGCTGGTGCTCGAGGACGGCACCGCCTTCCGCGGAACTGCCTACGGAGCGCCAGGGGAGGCGTTCGGCGAGGCCGTGTTCAGCACGGGCATGACCGGTTATCAGGAGACGCTGACCGATCCGTCCTACCGGGGCCAGATCATCACGATGACGGCCCCGCACATCGGCAACACCGGGATCAACGACGAGGACAACGAGTCGGGCCGGATCTGGGCGGCTGGCCTGGTGCTCCGCGAGCCGTCGCCGGTCAGCTCAAGCTGGCGGGCCACCCGGTCGCTGGACGACGAGCTGCGGGCCCAAGGCGTCACCGCGATCGCGATCAGCGGCACCAGGGCGCTCACCTTGCGCCTGCGCGAGCGTGGCGCGATGCGGGCGGCGATCAGCTCGCTCGCCCTCGACCCAGCCGGGCTGGCGGCGCGGGTCATGGCGAGCCCTGGCATGGCCGGAGCCGATCTCGCCCGGCAGGTGAGCACGCACGAGCCCTACGTGGTGCGGCCGCCAGCGGGCACCCCGGTCAGGCACCGGGTGGCCGCCGTCGATCTCGGCATCAAGGCGGCCACGCCCCTGGCGATGGCCCGCCTTGGCTGTGAGGCACGCGTGCTGCCAGCGACGAGCACCGCGGCGCAGATCCTGGCCGGCAGCCCGGACGGCGTGTTCTTCTCCAACGGCCCGGGCGACCCGGCGGCCTGCGGCTACGCGATCGACGCCATGCGCGGCGTGCTTGCCGCCGGCGTCCCTGTGTTCGGCATCTGCCTGGGCAGCCAGGTGCTCGGCCGGGCGCTCGGGCTTGGCACCTACAAGCTGCGGTTCGGCCACCGGGGCATCAACCAGCCGGTCAAGGACCTGCGCACCGGCCGGGTGCACGTCACCAGCCACAATCACGGTTTCGCCGTGGCGATGCCCGGTGGACCACAGGCCCCAGGCGCCCCAGCCACGCCAGCCGGCCCGGCAGCGCCGCCCGCGAGATTTGACACCGAGTTCGGTGCGGCGGAGATCACGCACGTGAACCTCAACGACGGCGTCGTCGAGGGCCTGCGCCTGCTCGACGCCCCGGCGTTCGCGGTGCAGTACCACCCGGAGGCGGCGCCTGGGCCGCACGACGCCGCGGGGTTGTTCGCCGAGTTCTGCGACCTCATGGAGCGATCCCGTGCCTAAGCGCCCCGACCTGAGCTCGGTGCTCGTGATCGGCTCTGGCCCGATCGTGATCGGCCAGGCCTGTGAGTTCGACTACTCGGGCACCCAGGCGTGCCGGGTGCTGCGGGAAGAGGGCATCAGGGTCAGCCTGGTCAACTCCAACCCGGCGACGATCATGACCGATCCCGAGTTCGCCGACGCCACCTACGTCGAGCCGATGACGCTCGACGTGCTCAAGAAGGTCATCGCGGCCGAGCGTCCTGACGCGCTGCTCGCCACGCTTGGCGGCCAGACAGCCCTGAACCTCGCCGTGGCCCTGCACGAGGCGGGCATCCTCGCCGCCCACGGCATCGAGCTGATCGGCGCCGACATCAACGCGATCAGGGCCGGCGAGGACCGGGGCCGCTTCAAGGAGATCGTCACGAGCGTCGGCGGCGCGGTGCCGCGCAGCGTGGCCTGCCACAGCGTCGCCGAGTGCATGGCCGCCGCGGTGGAGCTCGGCTACCCGGTCGTGGTCCGCCCCTCGTTCACGCTCGGCGGCTCGGGGTCGGGGATCGCGGCCGACGAGCGCGAGCTGCGCCGGATCGCCGGCCACGGCCTGGACCTCAGCCCGGTGACCGAGGTCCTGCTCGAGGAGTCGATACTCGGCTGGAAGGAGTTCGAGCTCGAGCTGATGCGCGACAGATGTGACAACGTGGTGGTGGTCTGCTCGATCGAGAACGTCGACCCGATGGGCGTGCACACCGGCGACTCGGTGACCGTGGCGCCGGCCATGACGCTGACCGACCGCGAGTACCAGGCGATGCGCGACCTGGCGATCGCGATCTTGCGCGCGGTGGGCGTGGACACCGGTGGCTGCAACATCCAGTTCGCCGTCGACCCGCGCACCGGCCGGATGGTCGTGATCGAGCTGAATCCTCGCGTCTCGCGGTCGAGCGCGCTCGCCTCGAAGGCGACCGGCTTCCCGATCGCGAAGATCGCCGCGAGGCTAGCGATCGGCTACACCCTCGACGAGATGCGCAACGACATCACCGGCCAGACCCCCGCTTGCTTCGAGCCGGCGCTCGACTACGTCGTGGTCAAGGTGCCGAGGTTCTCGTTCGAGAAGTTCCCAGGGGCCGATCAGGGGCTCACCACGCACATGAAGTCGGTTGGCGAGGCCATGGCGATCGGCCGGTCCTTCGCCGAGGCGCTGCACAAGGCGCTCCGCTCACTCGACCAGCCGGACGCGCCGCTGCACTGGCGCACGCCACC
>JASIBM010000282.1 GCA_030045175.1 Streptosporangiaceae bacterium
GCCGGGCCCGGGTCAGCGGACGAGGCCGGGCGTACCGTGCCGTTTCCCCGGTCAGGGCCGGACCGTGAGCCCGAGCGTCAGTAGCAGGCCGAAGGCTAGCTGAAGCCGGCCGGTCTGGCCGAGCACGGCGATCAGCTCGCGCCCGGAACTGCCGCCGGCGACGTGCCTGACCGGGACGATCGCCAGCGGCAGCGCGATCAGCGTCGTGAGCGCGAGCGGAGCGGCGACGGCGACCGCGGCGGCCACGGCGAACGGCACGAGCCCGCAGCTCGCGAACAACAGCCGAGTACGCCGGTCGCCCAGCTTGACCGCCAGCGTCCGCTTGCCCGATTCCTGGTCAGTCGGTATGTCGCGCAGATTGTTGATGACGAGCAGCGCGCAGGCCAGCAAGCCGACCGGAACCGACGCCGCGAGCGCGAGCCAGGTGAGCCGTCCCATCTGCACGTACGCCGTGCCGGTGACGGCCCCCACTCCGAAGAACACGAAGACGGACACCTCGCCAAGCGCACGGTAGCCGTAGGGCCGGCTGCCCCCGGTGTAGAACCAGGCGGCGGCGATGGCCGCCGCGCCGAACAGCAGCAGCCACCAGGAGACCAGGGCGGCGAGCACGAGGCCGGCCAGTCCGGCCACGGCGAAGCAGCCGAGCGCGGCTAGCAGCACCAGCCTGGGCTTGACCAGGCCGGACCCGACCAGCCGGACCGGGCCAACCCGCTGCTTGTCCGTGCCCTTGATGCCGTCGCTGTAGTCGTTCGCGTAGTTGACGCCGACCTGAAGAGCCAGCGCGACGGTTAGCGCGAGAGCGGCCCGCCAGGGGCTGAACTCGCGATAGCCCGCTGCGACCCCGGAGCCGACGGCCACGGGGACGATGGCTGCGGGCAGGGTGCGCGGCCGCGCGCCCCGCACCCAGTTCTTAACGCCGGTCACGACCTGCCCTGTCCTCGGGTCATGAATGTCACAGGGTCATGAATGTCACAGGTTAGTGCAGGTCGAACGCGTCCCGTGCGCGGGGTCACCCGCCGTCGAGTGGCGGCAGTGCTTGCGCCGCCGCTTCGAGAATCTGGTCGATGTCCGCGGGGGTGAGGTGATAACCCGCCGTCTCCTTCGACTTGCGCCTGAAGTAGGTGCCGATCCGGCCGCCGTCGAAGATGTCGACGCCCTCGAACCGCATGACCTTCCAGGGAACTTCCGGGCCGTAGATGATCATGACGGGCTGCACCCGCACCGGCTTTCCTAGCTCGGTGCCGATCATCGTCGCCGCCTGCGCCGCTTCTTCGCTGGCGTGGGTGATCCTGTCGATCTGGCTGGCCGGCCCGTGGAAGAACTTCCCGCCCTTCAGCCGGATGGTCAGCCTCCGGTCCAATCGCTCGGAATCGACGGAGAACACCCCGGCCGGGCCGACTACGACGTGGTCGATGATGGTCTGGGTGCCGGGGATCTGGCAGGCGTTCAGCGCGTAGTACCCGGCTGCCCGCAACATCCGCAGGCGGCGCTCCGTGCTCCGCTGAGCCGACGTCACCCTGACGCTCGCCGGGATCACGTTGGTGGTCTTGGACCGGTAGACGACGTCGCCGATGACGTAGATCGCTGTCGCCGACACCGCGTACCGCCAGCCGAGGCCGAGCATGAAGCCGAGGTACACAGCCGCGGCGATGACGATCCTGGTGATCCACACCCGCGCCCGCGGGTCGGCGGCGAGCCTGGGGTTGACCAGCGGCCTGCCGATCAGCGGCAGGCTGGCGGACGACCCACCGGAACCCCCCGAGGTACTGTCCCTGGCGGGCACGGCGTCACGCGGGACGCTGCCGCCCGGGTCTCCGTCACCCGGGACCTCGTCCCGCGCTTCCATACGCTGAGCGTAACCGAATACCTACCTGGCGGACATCGGGCTGGCGATTTCGCCGCTCAGGGGCGGGGCGGGTAGACGCTGTCAGCATCGGAAAGCTACTGTGCGTGACGTGACCCAGATTCATGACTTGACCGCGCTCGAGCAGGCCACGGCGATCCGGGAGGGTGAGCTTTCGCCCGTCGAGATTGCCGACCACTACCTGGATCGCATCGACCGGCTGAACGCCTCGACCGGCGCGTTCTACACGGTGACCGCGGACCTGGCCAGGGAGCAGGCGACGGTCGCGGAGAAGCTCGTCGCCGAGAGCCGTCGCGCGGGCGGAGATCCGGCGAGGCTGCCGGCGCTTACCGGCGTGCCAATTCCGATCAAGGACCTGAACATGGTCGCCGGGGTCCGCGCCACCTTCGGCAGCACGGTGCTGGCTGAGAACGTCGCGACCATGGACGACTACGTCGTCATCGAGTTGCGCAAGGCAGGGATCGTCATCACGGGGAAAACAGCGACCCCCGAGTTCGGACTGCCCTGCTACACGGAGACGAAGGTAGGGCCACCGGCTCGTACGCCGTGGGATCTGTCCAGGTCGGCAGGCGGGTCGAGTGGCGGAGCGGCCTCGGCGGTCGCGGCCGGCCTGGCGCCTGCCGCGCAAGGCAGCGACGGGGGCGGCTCGATCCGCATCCCGTCCAGCGTGTGCGGCCTGTTCGGGCTGAAGCCAAGCCGTGGCAGGATCTCGAATGGCCCGCTGATGCCCGACCTGGCCGGGCTTGGCACTGACGGGCCCATCGCCAGGACGGTCGCCGACGCCGCGCTCCTGCTCGACGCGATGACCTGCAACTACCCCGGTGACATGTACACCTTGCCGCCCCTGCCCGCCGGGGAGAGCTTCCTTGCCCACGCCCGCACCGATCCAGGCAAGCTCAAGATCGGCCGGTCCATTCGGAACATCGTGCCCGGCGCCAGCGTGCACGAGGACTGCGTGGCCGCGTACGACGACGCGAGCAGGCTGCTCGCTGATCTTGGGCACGACGTGGAGGATGTCGAGTTGCCGTTCGAGTCCGACGCCGTGCCGATGTTCGAGCTGCTCTGGTACTCAATGGCCACGCTGATGCCGGTCCCGGCCGACCAGGAGGCCGACCTGCTGCCGCTCACCAGGTACCTGCGCGAGCGTGGCGCCGAGGTGACTGCCGGCCAGTTGCTGTTCGCTCAGGCCTTCCTGCAGAGCGTGATGCGGTCCGCGCTGGAGGTCCTGAACCGCTACGACGCCTTCTTGACCCCGACGCTTGCATCACCGCCCGTTCCTGTCGGCTACTTCGACGAGGTCTCGCCGGCCGAGAACTTCGAGCGGCAGAAGCGATTCACGCCGTATACCGCGGTGTATAACATCTCTGGCCAGCCTGCGGTGAGCCTGCCGTTGTACTGGAACGCCCGCGGCCTGCCGGTCGGCGTCATGCTGGCAGGCCGGATCGGGGACGAGGCCACCTTGATCTCCTTGTCGGCGCAGCTCGAGGCGGCTAGGCCGTGGCGGGACAGGCACCCGCAGATCTGGTAAGTCGTCTTGTGGCGGCGAGGCTGGCCAGCACGGCGCCGCCGCAGGTAAGCGTCGCCCCGATGATCTGGAGCGGGGTCGGCCGCTGGCCCAGGATGACGGCGGCGAGCGCCAGCGAGGCGGCCGGCTGCAACAGCAGCATCAGCGACGAGACCACGGCTGGCAGTCGCGGCAGCGACGAGGTGATCAGCAGCCAGCCCGCGGTCTGGCTCAGCAACGCGAGCAGCGCGAGCCAGCCGATGCCGGGCCAGAGCGGATGCAGCGCCAGCCCGCCGAACACCAGGCCGAAGGCGAGTGAGGCAAGGGCAGTGCCCGCCGTCGCGTCGGCGACCGGCCCGGCGACGTGCGCGGAGCCCGCCGATGACCGGCGCAGCATGAGCAGGAACCCCGCGTAGGCCACTGACGTTCCGACGCCATACCAGATCCCGGCCAGCGGGCGCGTGCCCGACCCGTGCGCGCCGACGAGGCCGGACACGAGCACGACCCCGAGCATCACGACCGGCAGCGCGAACGCGACCGCGCGGCCCGGCCGCTCCCGCCAGGCCAGCCACGCGATGGCGGCCACGAACAGCACCTGCAGGTTGCCGAGAACGGTCGCCACGCCCGCCCCGACATCGGCGATCGCGTGCGTCCACAAGATCAGGTCGACGGCCAGGAACACGCCGGCGCCGCCAGCACGCAGTCGCTGGGCCAGTGCGCGGCGGCCCAGCCTGCGCCGCTCGATCACGGCGAGGATCGCCAGCACGGGAAGCGCGAGCGCCGCCCGGTAGAACGCCGTGGCTACCGGGCTAGCCGCGGAGAGCACGACGAGCACGGCCGATGATGAGATGACGGTGGCGCCGAGCCCGGCCAGCACGAGCGGTCGCCCGGTAATGACCGTAGACTTCGATGGTCCTGTCACGAACTTAGAATACGGGATCAGTTGCATGATTACGGACTGCCGTCTGCGGTATCCGCCAAGAGGAGTCCGTGATCTCAGGAACGTGCGCGGCGCGGCGGGTGCGTGGCGGGTGGCGAGTGGCGAAACGTGGCGCTTGATGCGGCCCTGGCGACATGGTGCGGCGCATCGCGGCGATCATTAGTGGGTGACACATGGCGAGCTGATCAGGCGGGCCAAGGCGCACGGCATGTCCGCTACCTACCTGGACTGGCGTGGCGAGCCAGTGCAGGTGGACCCGCTAGCCCTGGCGGCGATACTCGACGCGCTTGGCGACCCGCCCGCGCTAGGAGCGGGCGGGTCGGGTGGCCTGGGCGCGAGCGCGGGCAGTGCAACCGCGGACAGTGCAACCGCGGGCGGTGCGCACGCGGGCGGTGCGGACCGGGTGCCTCCGGCCGGCCGGCCGTGGCTGCCGCAGACCAGGCGCTGGGGGCTCACCGTGCAGCTCTACTCGCTGCGCTCACGAAGCTCCTGGGGTCACGGCGACCTGCGGGACCTCGCCGATCTCGCGCGTTGGGCAGGCCGCCAGCTCGGCGCGAACTTCATCTTGATCAACCCGCTGCACGCGACCGAGCCAGTCCCCCCGGTCAGCGACTCGCCGTACCTGCCGATGAGCAGGCGTTACATCAGCCCGCTTTACGTGCGGGTGGAGGACATCGCAGAGTTCGCCCGGCTCGGCGTCGCTGCGCGCCAGCTAGTCGAGGAGCTGGCCGATCCGCTGCGAGCCGCGAGCTGCACGTCGGAGCTGATCGACAGGAACCGGGTCTGGGCGGCGAAACTGCGGGCGCTCGAGCTCGTCCACATGGTCCGGCGCTCCGATGAGCGGGAGGCCGCGTTCCGCGCGTTCGCCCGCCGCGAGGGTGACGAGCTCACCGCGTGGGCGGCCTGGTGCGCGCTCGCCGAGGTGCACGGGCCCGACTGGCGTTGCTGGCCAGCCGAGCTTGCCGACCCGGCCCAGGCTATCCCGCTGGCGGCGAAGGGACGGCTGGCTGAGCGGGCCGCGTTCCATGCCTGGCTGCAGTGGCTCGTCGACGAGCAGCTCGCCAGCGCGCAGCGGGCCGCGCTGGCCGCAGGCATGGACATCGGCCTGATCGGCGACCTGGCCGTCGGCGTGCACCCCGGCGGCGCGGACGCCTGGGCGCATCAGGACCTGCTCGTCCGCGGCATGAGCGTCGGGGCGCCGCCAGACAGCTTCAACCAGCGCGGTCAGTCCTGGGGGCAGCCACCCTGGCACCCGCACAGACTCGCCGCGACCGGCGCGCGGCCGCTCGCTGACCTGCTGCGCGCCTCATACCGGCACGTCGGCGGGCTCCGGGTGGACCACGTGATGAGCCTGATGCGCCTGTGGTGGGTGCCTGACGGCATGTCGCCCGACCACGGCGCTTACGTGAACTACGACTACCAGGCCATGGTTGGCGCGCTGACCAGCGAGGCCGTGCGGGCGAGCGCGATCGCGATCGGGGAGGACCTTGGCACGATCGACCCGTGGATCCGCGGCTACCTGGCCGATCAGCACGTCCTGGGCACCGAATTGCTCTGGTTCGCCCGCGAGCTAGACGGCACGCCGTTGCTTGACCCGCGCCGCTGGCGCCGCATCTGCCTGGCGACCGTCGGAACGCACGACGTGCCGCCGATCTCCGGCTTCGTCACCGGCGACCAGGTGAGCGTGCGGGCGCGGCTAGGCCTGCTTAAAGATCCAGAAGCGGAACGCGGGTCCGCGGCGCTGGCCCTGTCGAGGTGGCGCGATGCCCTGATCGCCGAGCGCCTCCTGCCCGTCGATCCCGCCGTCCGCGCCGCGCTGGCCGGGGGAGTCGGCGTGGGTGCCGGCGTCGCTGTCGGGGCGGGCGCCGGACTCGCGGTCGGCGAGCGGGTCGGGCGGCAGGCCGAGCCGACGCCTGAGGAGTTCACCGTGGCGCTATACGGCTTCCTCGCGCTGACCCCGGCCCTGCTGATCGGAGTGTCGCTGGCCGACGCCGTCGGGGATCGCCGGACGCAGAACATCCCTGGCACCGCGCGCGAGTACCCGAACTGGCGCGTCCCGCTGTGCAACGGCGAAGGCGAAGCCGTCCTGCTCGAAGATCTCGATCAGATGCCGCTGGTCCACGCCGTGGTCAGCGCGGTGAGCCCGCATGATCGCGAAGAATTCGGCGCCGCCGGCGGCGCCTTTCCTTCGTGATCATGGCCGCGACGCTCACCCAGCCTGCGCGTCGCGCTCGCGGCAGCGCAGCGCCCTGGCCGTGTCGTCCCGGCCCTCCGAGATCAGCCTGGCCAGCGGCGGCGGTGGATCGGCCCGGCGCAGGTAGTCGGCCGCGGCGTTGATCGCGTTGCGGGAGACGACGGTGCCTGGATAGGCGTGCTTGGCGAAGTACTGAGCCATGTCCGAGCCCCAGTCACGCCAGATGTCCCCGACGACGTCAAAGTAGCGGACGGCGAACGGAGCAAGCAGCTCATCCTGGTCGGCCGCGGCGAACCCGCCGAGTATCGCGCGGAACATGGCATTCGGCAGGCCGCCGGCCGTGATCTGGCGCCACGCCTCCTCCTTCGCCTGCGGATCGGGAACGGCCGCGAGGCACGACCGCGCGTGCCGGTCGCCCGCGTCGGTCTGGTCCCTGTCGTGCTCGGCTTCGATCTCGCCAGGCCCGGCCGCCCCCCGGCTGACCAGGCGGTGCAGTAGCTGCCAGCGCAGCTCGGTGTCGACCGCGAGGCCGTCGATGGCCACCGAGCCATCGAGCAACCCGGCGAGCAGGTCCAGGTCGGCGGGCGAGCTCGCGACCGACGCGAAGAGCTGGGCGTATGTCAGCTGGAAGTCCGAGCCCGGCTCGGCGTCAAGCATGCAGGAGCGGAACGCGGCCGCCAGCTGGGTCAGGCCGGCCCCGCGCCAGCCCGGATCGGCCAGCTTGCGAACGGCGGTCGTCGCCTGGCGCAGCACCGCCTGCAACATCGTCACGTCGCTGATCGACGGGGCTCCGGCGAGCACGAGGGCGACATAGTCCCGCGCGGCCATGTCCGCGTCACGGCACATGTCCCACGCCGCGGTCCAGCACAACGCCGCAGGGAGCGGCTCGGTGAACTCGCCGATGGACTCGACAAGCGTGCGCAGCGAGTGCTCATCCAGGCGGATCTTGGCGAAGGTCAGGTCATCGTCGTTGATCAGGATCAGGTCGGGCAGCCGCTTGCCGATGAGCTCGGGCACGTCCGTGCGCTCGCCGGACAAGTCGATCTCGACCCGCCGGCCGCGGGCCAGGCCGGACTCGCCCCGGTCGTACAGGCCGATGGCTATCCGGTGTGGTCGCAGCACCGGGTGGGCGTCGGTCGCCTCCTGCAGCACGGCGAACTCGGTGAAGCTGCCGTCCGCGCTCGTCTGGTAGACCGCTCGCAGCGTGTTCACGCCCGGGGTCTCCAGCCACGCCTTCGACCAGGATGAGAGCTGCCTGCCCGAGGCGTGCTCGAGCGCGTCGAGCAGGTCCGCCAGGCTCGCGTTGCCCCAGGCGTGCCTGGCGAAGTAACCACGCAGGCCGGCCAGGAAGTTGTCCATGCCCACGTAGGCCACGAGTTGCTTGAGTACCGAGGCGCCCTTCGCGTACGTGATGCCGTCGAAGTTCACCTCGACGGCGGCGATGTCGACCATGTCGGCGGCGATCGGGTGCGTGGACGGGAGCTGATCTTGCCGGTACGCCCACGTCTTCCAGACCTGGCAGAACGTGGTCCAGGCGTGCGGCCAGCGGGTCACCTCGGCCTGCGCCACGTTGCTCGCCCAGGTGGCGAACGACTCATTCAGCCACAGGTCGTCCCACCAGCGCATGGTGACGAGGTCGCCGAACCACATGTGGGCCATCTCGTGCAGGATCGTCTCTGCGCGGGCCTCGCGCCGCGAGCCGGTCACTCGCGACCGGAAGATGAGGTCCTCAACGATCGTGACGGCGCCGGCGTTCTCCATCGCGCCGGCCTTGAACTCAGGCACGAACAACTGATCGTACTTACCGAACGGGTAGCGCACGCCGAACGCGGCGTGGAAGAAGTCCAGTCCCTGCCTGGTGATCTCGAAGATCTCGTCCGGGTCAAGGTAGGTGGCCAGCGACTGCCTGCAGAAGATGCCCATGCTGATGCCGTCGTGCTCGGTCCGCACCTCGTGGTAAGGCCCGGCCGAGACGTGAGTGATGTACGTCGACATGACAGGTGTAGGGGAGAAGTGCCAGCTCGTGACGCCGGGGCCGGCCGGCAGGCCGGCCACCTCAGGCGCCTTGTTCGATATCACTCGCCAGGTGTCCGGGCAGCGCACGGTCAGCTCGAAGGTCGCCTTCAGGTCCGGCTGGTCGAAGCACGCGTAGACCCGGTGCGCGTCGAAGGTCTCGAGGTCCGAGTAGAGGTAGATGCCATCGTCGGCCGGGTCGGCGAACCGGTGCAGCCCCTCGCCGCTGCGCGAGTAAGCGCACCGCGCTCGCACGGTGAGCTCGTTGCCGGCGGCCAGCCCGGTGAGCATGATCCGGTTCCCGTCGAACGCGGCCGGAGGCAACGGCCGTCCGTTCAGGCTGATCTCGGTGACGGCCGGAGCGGTCAGGTCGATGAACGAGTCGCTCTGCGTGCTGCGCGCGGAAAAGCGCACCGTCGTCACCGAGCCGAACGTCTCCTGGCCACCGGTCAGGTCAAGCTCCACGTGATAGGACTCGACCCGCAGCAGCCGGGCACGCTCGGCCGCCTCGGCCCTGGTCAGATTGCCGCTCATGAGGCCCCCTTCCAGCTCACGTTTTAACCTCGCCCTGCTCCGCAGTGCTCGGGTCAAACCTAAGCTCCGACGCATGATCTCATGCCCGGTCGCAGGAATGCCACGCATCCCGAGAGGGTTGTCAGTCCCGGGACCGAAGTGGTTCGGCAGGCAGGGAGATGACAGATGACCGAGCAAGCCCCCGTGGAAGTCGACTTCTGGTTCGATCCGCTGTGCCCGTGGGCGTGGATCACCTCCCGCTGGATGCTCGAGGTGGCGCAGGTCCGCCCGGTGACCACGCGGTGGCACGTGATGAGCCTCGCGGTGCTGAACGAAAAGCGGGAGGACCTTTCCGAGGGCTACCGTGAGATGCTCTCCAAGGCGTGGGGTCCGGTCCGGTTGTGCGTCGCCGCCGAGCAGAAGTTCGGCCACGAGGTCGTGCTGCCGCTCTACACGGCGATCGGCACTAAATTTCACAACGAGAAGGCCGAGCGGAACCGCCAGCTCTTCGAAACCGCGCTCGCCGAGGCCGGGCTGCCCGCCGACCTGGCCGACGCGATGACCTCGACTGAGTACGACGAGCTAGTGCGCGCGTCGCACGCCGAGGGCATCGAGCGCGTTGGCTACGAGGTCGGCACGCCGGTGATCTCAATCGAAGGCGCGTCTATCTTCGGCCCGGTCGTCTCCCCGATCCCGCGCGGCGAGGCGGCGGGCAAGCTGTGGGACGGCGTCCGGCTCGTGATGCAGGCCGATGGCTTCTTCGAGCTAAAGCGCAGCCGCTACCGCGACCCGATCTTCGATTAGAACTCCATGGGGGTCCAGGGGGCTGGGTCCCACCACATGGCGGCGGAGAGCGCGGCGACCGCTCCTGGGCGGTGCTCGCTGATCAGGCCGGCGCTGGCCAGCCCGCCTAGCCTGGTGCCGCCCAGGTAGGCGGCGCCGAGAGCCGAGACGTCGAGCGTGACGTCAGGACCGGCTGTGCTGCGCTGGCACCGTGGCACGCCCTGGTCAGCCAGCCCGCCGGCCTGTAGCCGCCACCGCCCGGCGTTGGCCGGCAGCAGGTCGTCGGTGACCTCGATGACCAGATCGACCGGGCAGGCGTAACGCCGCATCCGCAGCGCGGCGGGCAGGTCGACCAGCCGCACCCACAGGCAGTCGGTCAGGATCGCGCGGGCGCGCCTGGCGTCGGTTAGCTGGTGCAGCAGGGGATCATCGACCGGCCGCTGACCGGCTGTTACCTCGCTGATCAGGTCTCGCGACAGCAGGTCGCCCCAGAGCGCAGCGCAGGCGGCAGGGTCGGTGCCGTGCAGCTCGCGCACATGCAGCTCGCCCCCCTGAACGTGATGGTCGTCCCAGTCCGGTTTGGCCGAGTAGAGCGCATAGCCGCGCGGGCCCGCGTCATCAGCCGCGATCACGCACTGCAAGGTGGAGTGGCCGTTGCGCGCGAACTCCTTGTCCACGAGCACGCGGTCCCACCAGGCGTCGTTCCTGCTGATCATGCCGGGCCGGCCGGCGAGCACCGTGTCGTAGACGACCTTCAGGTCCTTGACGGCGTCCTTGGGCTCGGCCAGGCGCAGGCGCGGGGCGGGTCCCGCGATCTCGGGCACCCGCAGCAGGCCCTCGCCGCGCCTGATCACGAACGAGAGATCGTGCGTCGCCGTCCCGTAGCCGAACCGCCCGTAGATCGGCGACTCCGACGCAAGCAGCACGGCGACCGGCTCGTGCCCGGCGGCGACGTCGGCGAGCTGGCGGGCCATCAGCGCGGACAAGATGCCGCGCCTGCGGTGCGAGGGCAGTACCGCCACGAAGGTGACCCCGGCCGCGTCCACCGCCCCGCCAGGCACGGTCAGTCCGAACGAGTACGCCGCTGCGGTGCCGACCGGCTGGTTGCCATCGAAAGCGGCGAGACTGCGCGCGGCCTCGAACACCATGCGGTCAAGCTCGAGCAGCCCGTCGAACGGCCAGGCTGTCCTGAAGGCCACGTGCGCGACCTGGGCGAAGGCCGGCAGTTCCGACTGATCGACCGGCCGGATCGGATAGCTGTCGCTCATAGTGGTCTTCGTACCTCAGAAGCGACCCGCCTGGCGAGTTCTTTTACCGCCGAACGGCCAGGACCCCGGTACAGTTTCGCCATCATGGTTTGGAGTTCCGCGCGCCGGCCCTGGCGGGTGGCGCAAGCAGCCTGGGGGTCCTTTCGCGGCCTCGTGCGGCGGCAGTTCATCACCAGGAACCGGCGGCTCGCGTTCGCGCTCGCGCTCGTCGTAGTCGGGATCGGCATCGCGGCCGTCGATGTGTCCCCCACCTGGTTCTCGCCTGGGCTGATGATCTTGCCGATCCTGGCCGGCGGCCTGCTGCTCTGGCCACGCGCGCTGCGGATACTGTTCGGGATCGTCGCCGGCACGCTGACCTGCGACATGACGCTGGAGCGCCTGCGAGTCGGATTCGGCATCGTCGCGACCATCGCCATCATCGCGGTCTTCGCCGACGTGCTGGCCAGGACGCGGGCCAAGCTAGGGCTCCAGGGCCTGCGCGGCGACCAGATGCTGATGGAGTTGCGGGACCGGATCAGGCTCGCCAGCGCCCTGCCCGACCTGCCAGAGGGCTGGCGCTCGGAATCGGTGCTGCGGCCGGCTGGCGGTGCCTTGTTCGGCGGGGACTTCGTGGTTTCCGTGTGCGACGGCAAGACGCTCGAGGTGGCCGTCGTCGACGTGTCAGGCAAGGGCATCGACGCGGGAACCAGGGCACTGCTGCTCTCTGGCGCGTTCGGTGGCTTGCTCGGCTCGCTGCCCGCGTCGGAGTTCCTCGGCGCGTGCAACAGCTACCTCAGGCGCAAGGAGTCGTCTGAGGGATTTGTTACGGCCGTGCACCTCGCTCTGGACCTGACGAGCGGCAACTACGTGGTCGCGTCGGCCGGCCATCCGCCTGCCGCTCACTTTGAGAGCGGCAGCGGATTGTGGCGGCTGACCAGCGCGCGCGGCATAGTCCTTGGCGTGGTGCCTGACCTGCGCGGCAGCGCCGAGCATGGCATCTTGCGGCCAGGCGACGCGCTGATGCTCTATACCGACGGGCTCGTCGAGCTGCCCGGCCGCGATATCGACGTCGGGATCGACCGGCTGCTCGGGCTGGCTGACCGGCTGGTGTCCGCCGGGTTCGGCGGTGGCGGCGCGGCCGGCCTGGTGCACGAGCTGCAGGAGGGCACGGGCTCCACCGATGACTGCGCGCTCGTGCTCATTTGGCGGACGTTACGCGCCGGCCGTCCGCGAGCCGGGTGACCGCGTGCTCCACCAGGGCGACAAGGACGTCGCGGCTTGACACGCGCTGGCGAGCGTCGCACAGCAGCAACGGGATGTCCGGGGTCAGGTTCAGTGCCGCGCGCATCGTCTGGGTCGGATACCGCCGGGCGTCGTCGAAGCAGTTCACCGCTACCACGAACGGCATGCCGTTGCGCTCGAAGTAGTCGATCGAAGGAAAGCAGTCCGCCAGGCGCCTGGTGTCGGCCATCACGACCGCGCCGAGCGCGCCGTAGGCGAGTTCGTCCCACATGAACCAGAACCGCTTCTGGCCTGGCGTCCCGAACAAGTACACGACGAGGTCGTCGCTGATCGTGATCCGGCCGAAGTCCATCGCGACGGTCGTGGTCGTCTTCCGCTCCACGCCGTCGAGCTGGTCGACGAGGGAGCTCGGCTCGCTCAGCTCCTCCTCGGTGCGCAGCGGCCGAACCTCGCTGACCGAGCCGACCAACGTCGTCTTTCCCACGCCGAATCCGCCGGCGATGAGGATCTTGATCGCCACCGGAACCGGCCTGCGGGCGTCGGCTGGCTCATAGTCTGCGTAGGGCATCGGCCACCTCCTTTAGGACTCGCACATCGGCCAGCCCTGGCCTCTGGGGCTGATTGATGCTCACCAGGCCGTGCTCACGTAGGTCGGCGATCAGGATACGGACGACACCGAGCGGAAGGTCGAGGTCAGCCGCCAGCTCCGCGACTGTCGTTCGCTTGCGGCA
>JASIBM010000040.1 GCA_030045175.1 Streptosporangiaceae bacterium
CATGGGTGTGGCTCTTTTGGAGTGAGCCGGTTGCGGTGAGTGCGGGCGCTGTGGCGTGGCTGCGTAGTAGTGAGGCTTCCGTTCCGTATGGTCCTGATGTGCGAAATCGGAACCGGCGGAAGGGAAGCCTCAGGTGGAACAGTACGGGCTGGATGAGCTGGCGGCTAGCGCGGAGTCGGTACTGGCGGGCTTGGGGCCGCTGGTGGCCGGGCTGGCCCGGCTGGCGGATCAGGCGTGCCAGGCGGTGACGCTGGATGGGCTGGAGGTGCTGGTCCTGGGGCAGGGCAGGGAGTTGCTGCGCGGGCTGGTCCAGCTCGGCCTGGACGCGCAGGCCGATGCGGAGGTCGCGGTGGCGGGGGTCACGGGCGCGGACGGGGTGACGCGGGCTCGCGCCGAGCGCGGTCATGTCCGGCAGGTCGTGACGAGGCTGGGTGCGGTGAGCGTGCGGCGGATCGCGTACCGGGCCGGGGTGACGGGCGTGCCGTCGCTGTTCCCGCGCGACGCGGTGCTGAACTTGCCGGCCGCGGGGTACTCCTGGCAGCTGCAGCGCCTGGCCGAGATGTGCAGCCGGTCCGGCTCCTACCAGCAGGCCAGCGAGCTCGTGCGGGCCGCGACCGGGGTCCGCGTCGGCAAGCGGCAGCTGGAGCAGATCACCGCCCTGGCTGCCGCCGACGCCGGGCAGTTCGGCCAGGACCGGCCCCGAGATCGCGGGGAGCCGGCCGGGACCGGGGACGGCGGCGAGGGCCTGCTGCCGCTGGCGATCTCCGCGGACGGCAAGGGCGTGGCGATGCGCCCCGAGGCGCGCCGCGGCACCGCCGCGGCCCCGGCCCGGCGGGCGCGGACCTTCGAGCACCGGCGGGGCACCGGGGAGAAAACAGGCCACAAGCGGATGGCCGAGACCGGCGCCGTGTTCGACGTCTGGCCCCCGGACGGCCCGCCGCGCACCCCCGAGCAGGTCATGCGCCCCGACCCGGACCCACGCGCCCGCCCGCCAGGGCCGCGCGCGGTGAACCGCTGGTACGTCACCGACATCACCGCCGGCCGCGACGTCACCATCGGCAAGGCCTTCGACGAGGCCGAGCGCCGCGACCCCGGCCACCGCCGGACCTGGATCGCGCTGGTCGACGGCGACATCTACCAGCTCGGCCTGATCCAGGACCAGGCCGAGGCCCGCGGCGTCACCGTGACCATCCTGATCGACTTCATCCACGTGCTGGAATACCTGTGGAAGGCCGCCTGGTGCTTCCACCACCCCCGCGACCCGGCCACGGAGGACTGGGTGACCGCGCAGGCCCTGGACATCCTGCACGGCCGCGCCAGCGAGGTCATCACCACGATCCGCCAGCTCGCCACGGACCACCCGCCCAGGCCCGGCAGCGAGCACGCCAAGGTCATCCGCAAGACCCTGCACTACCTCGACGCCAAGCAGCCCTACCTGGACTACCCCGCCGCCCTCGCCCGCCACTGGCCCATCGCCACCGGCGTCATCGAAGGCGCCTGCCGCCACCTCGTCCACGACCGCATGGGCATCACCGGCGCCCGCTGGAGCCTCGACGGCGCCCAGGCCATGCTCTCGATGCGCGCCATCGCCGCCAGCGGCGACCTCGACGCCTACTGGGACTACCACATCCAGCACGAACACCACCGCAACCACCTCAGCCGCTACCACGACACCCACGCGCTCGCGGCTTGAGGCTCACTCCAAAAGAGCCACACCCATGTGCCATCCACCCGGAACGACCGGACCGATCCGCCATTCATCCGGCGAGAACGATCAAGATTTGTGACGTGTGGTATCCGAGTGACCAATGGGACGAGATCTCGTCCGATTGCCAGCCGGGGCGCCACCACCACGTGGCACAGCGCCAGGGCACTCGTCGCTGACGCCATTTTCTAGTAGATTCACTTCTGACCAAAAGCCGTACTCTGCGCAAAGGTGATGCTGATGCCCAGAAGCAGATTGATAACATCGGCCGCCGCAGCGGCCGTGCTGCTGGCCGGGATGGCCTTGGCCGCTGGTGCCAGCCCGGCGGCCGTGGCAGCCAGGGGAGCCGCGAAGGCCCACGTCGGTGCCATGTCAGTGCCCGCGCCACTAGTCCACGGCAAGCTTGGCTCGCTCCACGGCAAGCTCGGCCCGCTCGACGCCAAGCTCGTCGAGGTCGGCGCCCAGCCGCCCACGGACGCCCAGTGCCGGGCAGCGTTTGACTTTCCCTGCTACAGCCCGCAGGAGATCAGGCAGGCCTACGGCGTGAACAGCCTGCTCGCGCGCGGCGACGATGGCGCGGGCCAGACGATCGTCATCTTCGATTCCTATGGCAGCCCCACGATCGCCTCGGACCTGGCCAGCTTCGACGCCGGGTACGGCCTGCCCGCGCCGCCGTCGTTCACCATCCTCTCGCCGCTCGGTACGGTTCCCTTCGATCCGAGCGCCATTCCCGACCAGATCGGCTGGGCCGCAGAGACGACACTTGACGTCGAGTGGTCGCACGCCATGGCCCCGGACGCGAGCATCGTGCTGATGACGAGCCCGGTCGACGAGACCCAGGGCGTCCAGGGCATGCCGCAGTTCAATGAGCTCGAGAACTACGCGCTTGACCACCATCTCGGCCAGGTCTTCTCGCAGAGCTGGGGCACGACGGAGAACACCTTGTTCACCTCCGCTGGTGAGCAGGTCCTCAGCGACTTCGAGTCCACCTACGCCCGCGCGGCCGCGATGGGCGTCACCGTGCTCGCCTCGGCGGGCGACTCAGGAACGGCGAACCCGGACGTGGACGGGAACATCTACCCGTTCCCGACCGTCAACTTCCCCGCGTCGTCGCCGCTGGCCACCGCGGTCGGCGGGACCAGCCTCTACGCTGACACCAGTGGCAACTACCAGTCGGAGACGGTGTGGAACTCCGACGGTGGCGCTGGCGGCGGTGGCATCAGCCAGCAGTTCGCCGAGCCGCTCTACCAGCGCCTGCTTCCTGAGTCCGACCAGGCGCAGCTCGCCGGCATGCGAGGGCTACCTGACATCGCGTGGAACGCCGACCCCAACACGCCCGTCCTGGTCTACTTGTCCTTCTTCGGGCCGAGCGCTGCTGGCTACTACTCGATAGGCGGCACGAGCGAGGGATCCCCGAGCCTGGCCGGGGCGGTTGCCGACATCGACCAGCTTGCCGGGCACCCGGTCGGCCTGCTCAACCCCTATCTGTACGTGCTCGGCACGCTCGGCATCGGATTCCACGACGTCACCGTGGGCAACAACGCCCTCGATGGCATACCTGGCTACAGCGCCACGCCCGGCTGGGACCTGGCCTCAGGGTGGGGCTCGCCCGATCTAGGGCAGCTGTTCGGTGACATCGCGTTCCTGGCCCGCGGCCAGGACCACACGCTGAGGGCGCTCAAGCTCCGCGCCCGCACGCTGATCAGGTAAACGGCGCGACGTGCCCGCCGCGAGCCGCATGGTTTCGCGGCGGGCACGTCGGTTTCTAAGGCCGCATCCGGACCTCACTGGTCATTCGGCCGGATCGCACGCGGCCAGAAGTCGCGCGGAGCCCGAGGACTGTAGTTACCCGCGTGATCACCTGCGTGCAGATCTGGAATAGATCGCTCATCGACGAAATTGATAGACGAGCATGAGTGCCATGACTGAGCAGGCCGAGGGATCCCGCACGGCGATCCTCACGGTGGACGACGATCCGGGGGTGTCCCGGGCGGTGGCCAGGGACCTGCGGCGGCGTTACGGCGAGCAGCACCGCATCGTGCGGGCCGAGTCGGCGCCCGAGGCGCTCGATGCGCTGCGGCAGATGAAGCTGCGCGGTGACCTGGTCGCGGTGATCCTGGCCGACTACCGGATGCCGGACCTGAACGGAATCGAGTTCCTCGAGCAGGCCATGGACATCTACCCGGGCGCGCGGCGGGTGCTGCTGACCGCCTACGCCGACACCGGCGCCGCGATCGACGCGATCAACGTCGTCGACCTTGATCACTATCTGCTCAAGCCGTGGGATCCGCCGGAGGAAAAGCTTTACCCGGTGGTCGACGCGCTGCTTGAGGCGTGGGAGGCGGCGGACCACCGTGCGGTGCAAGAGACCAAGGTGGTCGGGCATCGCTGGTCGGCGCGCTCGTCGGAGGTCCGTGAGTTCCTCGCCCGCAACCAGGTGCCGTACCGCTGGTACGCGGCCGACGAGCCGGAGGGGCAGCGGCTGCTCGCCGCCGCGGGAGCGGACGGGCGCGTGCTGCCGGTCGTGATCACCGCGGACGGCGAGGCGCTGATCGAGCCTACGGACGCCGAGCTGGCGTCCCGCGTCGGGCTGGCCACCACGCCGTCGAAGGATTTCTACGACCTGATCGTCGTCGGCGGCGGGCCCGCCGGGCTGGGCGCCGCGGTGTACGGCGCCTCGGAGGGCCTGCGCACCGTGCTGGTGGAGCGGCTGGCGACCGGCGGCCAGGCGGGGCAGAGCTCGCGGATCGAGAATTACCTCGGTTTTCCTGACGGCGTGTCCGGGGCGCAGCTCACCGGCCGGGCGCGCCGCCAGGCGACCAGGTTCGGCGCCGAGGTGCTGACCACGCGCGAGGTGACCGGCCTGGAGGTCCGCGGCTCGGCGCGCCGGGTGACGTTCGCTGACGGCACCTTCATTGACGCTCACACCGTCCTGCTAGCCACCGGGGTGTCCTACCGGCGGCTTGGTGCGCCCGGGCTGGACGAGCTGACCGGTCGCGGGGTGTATTACGGCTCGGCGCTGACCGAGGCGACGGCCTGCCAGGACCAGGATGTCTTCATCGTCGGCGGGGCCAACTCGGCCGGGCAGGCGGCCCTGTTCCTGTCGCGGTACGCCAAGTCGGTGACGCTGCTGGTCCGCGGGGCGTCGCTGGAACAGTCGATGTCGTACTACCTGATCAGGCGGATCGCCGAGAATCCCGCCATATCCGTGCGGACCTGTACCGAGGTCGCCGGGGCTTCCGGTAGCGAGCATCTGGAGCGGCTGACGCTGCGGGACACCGCGGCCGGGTCGACGCAGACCGTGGACGCGCAGTGGCTGTACCTGTTCATCGGCGCTGAGCCGCTCACCGACTGGCTGGGCGACGTCGTGGTCCGAGA
>JASIBM010000283.1 GCA_030045175.1 Streptosporangiaceae bacterium
GGCCAGGCCGCCGACTTCGTCGGCGCCGTGCGGGCCGGCGCCGATGCCGTGCTCGCGGCGAGCGTCTTCCACTTCGGCGAGCTGCGGATCGCCGATGCGAAGGACGCGCTGCGCGCGGCCGGGTACCCGGTGCGCTTGGTGGGGACCCGGTGAGCGCCCGGTGAGCGAGGTCCTCGATCCCCGGATCGCCAAGCGGCTCAAGCGTGACACCGCCGGGCTGTTCCCGGCGATCGCACAGCAATACGACACCGGCGAGGTGCTGATGCTCGGCTACATGGATGACGAGGCCCTGCGCAGAACGCTGACCACGGGCCGGTGCACCTACTTCTCGCGCAGCCGGCAGGAGTACTGGGTCAAGGGCGAGACGTCCGGTCACGTGC
Source organism: Streptosporangiaceae bacterium (assembly GCA_030045175.1). Taxonomy (GTDB): domain Bacteria; phylum Actinomycetota; class Actinomycetes; order Streptosporangiales; family Streptosporangiaceae; genus Chersky-822. Next base: position 381 of record JASIBM010000283.1, read on the forward strand.
AGCTCGTGAAGTCGGTCGCGCTTGACTGCGACGGTGACACCGTCCTGGTCAAGGTCGATCAGCTCGGCGGTGCGTGCCACACCGGCGGCCGGACCTGCTTCGACGCCGATGTGCTGCTTGCGGGAGAGTGACCGGGTGGCCACAGCGGCCGGGCGGCCGGGTGATCCGATGGCGAATGGCCAGGTGCCGGCCTGGGCATGATCACACCGAGTTATGCCTGGGACCGTGCTGCTGGTCGAGGACGAGCGGAAGCTATGCGATCTGGTCCGCTGTTACCTGGAGCGGGCCGGGTTCGCGGTGCTGAGCACCGGCTCCGGCGCGGAGGCGCTCAGCATGGCGCACTCCGCCGCGCCCGACTTGATCATCCTCGACCTGGGCCTGCCCGACATCTCAGGTCATGCCGTGGCCCGCGAGGTCAGGGAGGCCGGCTCCACGCCGATCTTGATGCTGACGGCCAGGAGCTCCGAGCAGGACAGGATCGCCGGGCTCGAGCTCGGCGCGGACGACTACGTCACCAAGCCGTTCAGCCCGCGCGAGCTTGTCCTGCGGGTGCAGGCGATCTTGCGCCGCCAGGCCTCGGTGGACGGTGCCGAGCCCGCGATCAGCAGTTACGGCGACGGCGCGCTGGTGATCGACGAGGCGCGCCGGACGGCGACCGCCTTCGGGCAGCAGGTCACGCTCACGCCCACGGAGTGGGGCATCCTGGTGGCCCTGGCCGGCCTGCCCGGCCGGGTGTACTCGCGATTCGAGCTGATCAACCGGGTACGCGGGTACGACTTCGAGGGTTACGAGCGGACCATCGACTCGCACGTGAAGAACCTACGGCGCAAGATCGAGGAAGACCCGGCCAACCCCCGGATCGTGCAGACCGTGCTCGGCGCCGGCTACCGGCTTGGGTTGACCAGGGATGCCTAGCAGGCGGATTCTCGGGATCGGCGAGCTAGGGATGAGGCTCGCCGCGACCTTCGTGGGCGTGGCGCTCGCCGCGGTGCTTGCCATGGTCATAGCCGCCAACACGATCATCACCACCGACGTGGGGGACTTGGTCAAGGATCAGCAGGGGGATCTCACCACGGCGGCGGCGATAGCCGCCGGGGCCGCGTACGAGCACGTCGGCTGGCAGCGGGCTGACCTGTCGCCGGTCTCGGATTTCATCTCGGGAGAAGGCGCCGCGACTCGGGTGTGCGGCGCGTCCGGACGGGTGATCTTCACGTCGCCCGCCTTCGGCGCGTACCGCGGGCAACCGCAATTCACCAGCCCGATCAGCGTCCATGGCCGGCCCGTGGGCCGCATTACGGTCAGGTTCAGTTCCGGCAGCTTCGGTAACTCCATCAACCTGTTCGAGATGCAACGGGTGCGTGCGATCCTGATCGCGCTCGTGATCGCCGCGGCGATCGCGCTCGGGGCCTCGATCGTCATGGCGCGGGTGATCACCGGGCCGCTTGACGCGACGCTGGCGGTGATCCGCGCCCGGGCCAGCGGTTACCGTCGGGCTCGCATCAGGCCGGTCCGGGGCGTGGGCGTGCTGCGCGAGCTGCAGGAAGGCCTTAACGCCGCGGCGGATCGACTCGACCGGCTTGAGCGGCTGCGATCCGATCTGGTCGCCGACGTCGCCCACGAGCTGCGCACCCCGATCGCCATCGTGCAGGCCGGCCACGAGGCGATGCTCGACGGCCTCACCGAGCCGACCGCGGAAAACCTCAGCTCGCTGCGCGACGAGGTGCTGCGGCTGTCGCGCATGGTCGAAGACCTGCAACGGCTATCGGCGGCGGAGTCGGCGGTGCTGCAGCTCAAGCTCGTCCCCGAGGACCTGGCCGTGATCGCCGACGACGCGGCCTCTCGCATGGCCGATCGATTCGACGTCGCGGGCCTGCGCCTGGAGCGAAGGCTCACGCAGGCGCACGTCATGTGCGACAGGGACAGGATGCGCGAAGTGATCACGAACCTGCTCACCAACGCCTTGAAGTTCACCCCCGCGGAAGGCAGCGTCCTGCTCGAGGTGGGACCCTGCGGCCAGCACGAGGTGCGGCTCCGGGTCACCGACACCGGCGTGGGCATCCCGCCAGAGGAGCTGCCGCGCGTGGCCGAGCGGTTCTTCAGGGGCGAAGGTTCCGCCGCGATGGCCACTGGCAGCGGCATCGGCCTGACCATCGTCACCGAGCTTGTTCAGGCGCATGGCGGCGAGCTGACGATCACGAGCGAGCAACATAAGGGCACCAAGGTGACGATCACGCTGCCGCTGACGCATCCAGGCCACCCGGATGACCGCAGGCCGCACTCGCGCACGGTGATCATGCACGCCTGACTTGGGCGCCACGCCACGCCGCGCCGTGGCGGGCGGGCGCTGGCAGGGCTTGGGCGCCGGTCCCGCGGGCCCGCGGGCTGCGGGACCGGCAACCGGACAACGCGACC
>JASIBM010000284.1 GCA_030045175.1 Streptosporangiaceae bacterium
AGCCGCAAGCCGATGCCCACCTGGGGATCCGACCTGTCCGGCATCGACTTCGACAAGATCAAGTACTTCGTGCGCTCTACCGAGAAGCAGGCAGCGAGCTGGGACGACCTGCCGGCCGACATCAAGAGCACCTACGACAAGCTCGGCATCCCCGAGGCGGAAAAGCAGCGCCTGATCGCCGGCGTGGCCGCGCAGTACGAAAGTGAAGTCGTTTATCATAAGATAAGAGAAGATTTGGAAGAAAAGGGCGTCATCTTCCTCGACACCGACACGGCGCTCAAGGAGCACCCTGACCTGTTCCAGGAGTACTTCGCGACGGTGATTCCGGTCGGGGACAACAAGTTCGCCGCGCTTAACACGGCTGTGTGGAGCGGCGGTAGCTTCATCTACGTGCCGAAGGGCGTGCACGTGGAGATTCCGCTGCAGGCGTACTTCCGGATCAACACCGAGAACATGGGCCAGTTCGAGCGGACGCTCATCATCGTGGACGAAGGGGCATATGTCCACTATGTTGAGGGGTGTACCGCACCGATCTATTCATCCGACTCATTGCACTCGGCGGTCGTCGAGATCATCGTGAAGAAGGACGCGCGGGCGCGCTACACGACGATCCAGAACTGGTCGAACAACGTCTACAACCTCGTCACCAAGCGTGCCGTGGCGCAGGCGGGCGCGACCATGGAGTGGATCGACGGCAACATCGGCTCCAAGGTGACGATGAAGTACCCGGCGGTCTACCTGATGGGCGAGCAGGCCCGCGGCGAGACCCTGTCCGTCGCGTTCGCCGGGGCTGGCCAGCACCAGGACGCCGGGGCCAAGATGGTGCACTGCGCGCCGAACACGTCGTCCACGATCGTGTCCAAGTCGGTGGCGCGCGGCGGCGGGCGCACCTCGTACCGCGGCCTGGTCCAGGTGCAGGAGGGCGCGGAGCACTCCAGGTCGACGGTGAAGTGCGACGCGCTGCTCGTGGACACCATGAGCCGCTCCGACACCTATCCCTATGTCGACGTCCGCGAGGACGACGTCGAGATGGGGCACGAGGCCACGGTCTCCAAGATCTCCGAGGACCAGCTCTTCTACCTGATGAGCCGCGGCATGACCGAGGACGAGGCGATGGCGACCATCGTCCGTGGCTTCGTCGAGCCGATCGCGCGCGAGCTGCCGATGGAGTACGCGCTCGAGCTGAACCGGCTGATCGAGCTGCAGATGGAAGGGGCGGTTGGCTGATGAGCCGACCGCGGGGGGTTCCGGGGGGTCGTCCCCCCGGGCCAGCACAGCCTGGGGCTGTCGAATCCGCCGGCCCGGTTTCCCGCTTGCATGCGCGGGAGTCGTTCGACCCGGCGGACTTCCCGGTGCCGACCGGCCGTGAGGAGGAGTGGCGGTTCACGCCGCTGCGCCGTATTCGCGGGCTGCATTCCGACGCGGCGCTTGATGCAGGCAAGGTAAGCGTCGAGGTCGATGCCCCAGCCGAGGTCACCGTTGTGCTGGCGCAACACGGTGACCCTCGGCTGGGCACCGCCCTCGTGCCATCTGATCGCGTGAGTGCACGGGCATTCGCGAGCTTCCGCGAGGCAGCCATCGTTTCGGTCCCTGCGGGCATCACGGCTTCGCGTCCGGCGGTCGTGTCGGTCCGCGGCGATGACGCGGGGATAGCAACGGCCGGCCACCTGCTTGTCCACCTAGGAGCCAACTCGTCGGCGGTGGTGGTGCTTGATTACGTGGGCTCAGCGACTCATGCCGACAACGTCGAGTTTGTGGTGGGGGAGGGGGCTCAGCTACATGTTGTTTCCATGCAGGACTGGGCTCACGACAGTGTTCATCTGTCGTATCAGCACGCGCTCGTCGGCAAGGACGCGACGGTTGAGCACACGGCGGTGACGCTGGGCGGCGGGGTGGTGCGGCTGGCGCCCTCCGTGCGGTTCGCCGGGCCGGGCGGGAACGCGGAGCTGCGCGGGCTCTGCTTCGCCGACGCGGGCCAGCACCTTGAGCACCGGCTGCTCGTCGATCACGCCGAGCCGAACTGCCGCAGCCGGGTGACGTACAAGGGCGCCTTGCAGGGCGACAACGCGCACACGGTGTGGATCGGTGACGTGATCATCAGGCCGGAGGCGACAGGCACCGACAGCTACGAGAGCAACAGGAACCTGGTGCTCACCGACGGCGCCAGGGTCGACTCGGTGCCGAACCTGGAGATCCTGACCGGAGAGGTCATCAGGGCCGGGCACGCGAGCACCAGCGGCAGGCTAGAGGACCAGCACCTGTTCTACCTGATGGCGCGCGGCATCCCGCTTGCGGAGGCGCGCCGGCTGGTGATCAGGGGCTTCTTTGGCCAGCTGATCGCGGAGATCACCGTGCCTGAGCTACAGGCGCGGATCACGGCGGAGATAGAGGCGGAGCTGGACGCGATGGTGAGCATGTCATGACGCGGGCAACGGAGTTCGTGCGGGCCTGCTCGCTCTCCGACGTGCCCGAGCAGGGCACGTTCGGGGTGGAGGTCAACGGCACCTCGCTGGTGATCATCAGGAGCGCGGGAGAGGTCTTCGCGCTCGACGAGTTCTGCACGCACGAGGATGTCTCGCTCGTCGACGGCGAGATATACGACCACACCGTGGAGTGCTGGCTGCACGGCTCGTGCTTCGACGTGCGCACGGGCAAGCCGACCGGGCCTCCTGCGACCAGGCCGCTCAGCACTTACCAAGTCCGGGTCGACGGCGACGACGTCTACGTCGCCGTCCCGGCGATGACCTGAGGAGAGACGAAGCATCATGGCCACCCTCCAGATCCGGGACCTGCACGTCAGCGTCACGGGGCAGTCGGGCGAGAGCCAGGAGATCCTGCGCGGGGTCGACCTGACGGTCACGGCCGGGCAGACCCACGCGATCATGGGTCCCAACGGGTCGGGCAAGTCCACGCTGGCCTACTCGATCGCGGGCCACCCGAAGTATCAGGTCACCAGCGGCACGGTGACGCTGGACGGCCAGGACGTGCTCGCGATGAGCGTGGACGCCCGCGCCAGGGCCGGGCTGTTCCTGGCCATGCAGTACCCGGTCGAGGTGCCCGGGGTGACGGTATCGAACTTCCTGCGCACCGCGGTCACGGCGGTGCGCGGCGAGGCGCCGAGGCTGCGCGATTTCATCAAGGAGATGAACGGCGCGATGGACGGCCTGGCCATCGACCCGGCGTTCGCGCAGCGCAACCTGAACGAGGGATTTTCCGGCGGCGAGAAGAAGCGGCACGAGATCTTGCAGCTCCGGCTGCTCAGCCCCAAGATCGCGATCCTGGACGAGACAGACTCGGGGCTGGACATCGACGCGCTGAAGGTGGTGTCGGCTGGCGTCAACGCCTACCGCGAGGGCGCCGGCCACGGGGTGCTGCTGATCACGCACTACACCAGGATCCTTCGCTACGTCCGGCCAGACTTCGTGCACGTGTTCGTCGGCGGCAAGATCGTCGAGGAGGGCGGTCCCGAGCTGGCCGACGAGCTCGAGGCCACCGGCTACGAGCGTTTTGTCACGGCAGGTGTGTCGTGAGCATCGATGTCGCCCGGATCCGCAAGGACTTCCCGATCCTGGACCGGACCGTTCGCGGCGGCCGGCCGCTTGCCTATCTCGACAGCGCGAACACGTCGCAGAAGCCACGCCAGGTCATCGACACCATGACCGAGTTCTACGAGCGGCACAACGCCAACATCCACCGGGCCACGCACGAGCTCGGCGAGGAGGCGACGGAGGCCTACGAGGGCGCCAGGATCAAGGTGGGCCGGTTCATCGGAGCCGCCGACGAGGCCGAGGTGGTCTTCACCAAGAACGTCTCCGAGGCGATCAACCTGGTCGCCTATTCGATCGGCAACGCGACCGCGGCTGGCGGGCCGGCCAGGCTCGCGCTGCGCCCCGGTGACGAGATCGTGATCTCCGAGATGGAGCACCACTCCAACATCATTCCCTGGCAGCTCCTGTGCCAGCGGACGGGTGCGCGGCTGCGCTGGTTCGGCGTGACCGACGATGGTCGCCTTGACCTGTCCGGCCTGGACGAGCTGATCGGCGAGCGGACCAGGCTCGTCGCGCTGGCGCATCAGTCCAACGTCCTGGGCAGCGTCAACCCGATCCGGCTGATCGCCGACAGGGCGCACGCGGTGGGCGCGCTGGTCCTGGCCGACGCGGCGCAGTCGGTGCCGCACCTGGGCATAGACGTGGCCGCGCTCGGCGCCGACTTCGTCGGCTTCACCGGGCACAAGATGTGCGGGCCGACCGGCATCGGCGTGCTGTGGGCGCGGCGCGAGCTGCTTGAGGAGATGCCGCCGTTCCTTGGCGGGGGCGAGATGATCGAGAGCGTCTGGATCGACCGGGCGACCTTCGCGCCGCCGCCGCACAAGTTCGAGGCGGGCACCATGCCGATCGCCGAGGCGGTCGGGCTCGCGGCCGCCGTCGACTACCTGAGCGAGGTAGGGATGACCGCGATCCATGCACACGAGCGCGCCCTGCTGCGCCGGACGCTCGACGTGCTAGGCGAGATCGACGGCGTGCGAATCCTCGGCCCCACCGACGTCAGCGGCCGGGGGAGTGCCGTCTCGTTCACCGTGGCCGGCCTGCACCCGCACGACGTCAGCCAGGTGCTCGACGACCGCGGCGTCGCCGTGCGCGCCGGGCACCACTGCGCCTGGCCGCTGCACCGCGCGCTCGGCGTGCAGGCGTCTACCAGGGCAAGCTTCTACCTGTACAACACGCCCGACGAGGTGGATGCGCTCGCGGACGGGGTCAAGGCCGCGCAAAAGTTCTTCGAGGTCTCCTGATGGCGGAACATCCCGTGCTGGTCGCGGTGTTCTAGGCGGAGTGATGCAGCTCGAGTCGATGTACCAGGAGATCATCCTGGATCACTACCGTCACCCGCACCACAGGGGCTTGCGGGAGCCGTTTGACGCCCAGGTGCATCACGTCAATCCGACCTGCGGTGACGAGGTCACGCTGCGGGTCACGCTGAAGGACTCGGGCGGTGAGCCCGCGGTCGCTGACGTGTCCTATGACGCGCTCGGCTGCTCGATCAGCCAGGCGAGCGTGTCGGTGCTGACCGACCTGCTGATAGGCATGCCGGTCAGCGAGGCGATGCGGGTCAGCGCCGCGTTCGGCGAGCTGATGCAGTCCCGCGGCGATGGTGAACCAGACGAGGATGTACTTGGCGACGCGGTGGCCTTCACCGGCGTCGCCAAGTACCCGGCGCGGATCAAGTGCGCGCTGCTCGGCTGGATGGCGTGGAAGGACGCGACGGCGCGGGCGGTCAGCGCGGTTGACGAGGCAAGGCCTGACGAGACAGGAAGTGGGCAGCGATGACGCAGCCGGACGCAGACGTGACCCCGGGGGGTTCTGGGCCATCGGGGTACGGGGTGTCCCCGGGTGGTGCTGTGTCCCCCCTAGCTAGCACCGCGGTTGCGCACGAGGTGGAGGACTTGCTCGAGGCGCTCAGGGACGTGGTCGACCCCGAGCTCGGCGTGAACGTGGTCGATCTCGGCCTGGTCTACGGCGTCACGATCGACGCCGATCGCGTCGCCACCGTCGACATGACGCTGACCAGCGCGGCGTGCCCGCTCACCGACGTGATCGAGGACCAGGCCCAGGTCGCGCTTGACGGGCTGGTCACTGGCTTTCGGATCAACTGGGTCTGGCTGCCGCCGTGGGGACCTGACAAGATCACCGAGGACGGCCGCGAGCAACTGCGCGCCCTCGGCTTTAACGTCTAGGACCCGGCGACCACGACCCGCCCCGCGATCGGGGCGGGCGTATCGTCCATGAATTATGGACACACCACCTGAACCGCTTCCCGTGGCATTTGAGTTGCATGCTGAGCCCCATATGGCGGGCGGGGTATACGCCAACGCGCTGGCCGTATGGCATACCGCGCACGAGTTCACGCTCGACTTCATGGTCAACTCGCAGCCGCCGCAGGCAGCACAGACCGAGGACGGTCAGGCCGTGCTCCGAGTGCCGCATCAGCTTGTAGCGCGCGTTCGCATTCCTCCGGGTGCCGCCTTCGAGGTCATACGGGCGATCAACGAGAACATGACCAGCTACGAGCGGAGCTATGGCCAGATCCAGCGCCCTGGTGCGGACGAGCCCCTGTATCCACCCCGGGACATGGGTAATACTGGCAACGGGTCACCACGGGAGTGAGGAAGGCCGATGCCAGCCACGATCAGCACGAGCCTGACTGCGGCGGACACGCGCATCTTCGTCTACCCGCAGAACGCGGCCTACATGATGGCCTCGGGATCGGACACCATCATGTACAGCATGGTGCTCATGCCGAAATCGGACAAGGACCATAAGTAGCCCGTTGGTGGACCCGCGCCGGATCGAGCTTTCACCGCGACGCCTGACCGGCTGGGTCGAGTCGTTCGCGCAGCGCCATGGGGACGGGCTGACCGGCCAGGTCATGGCGGACTCGGTCATCTTCCGCGCCGGGGACGGCGCCGTGGCCCAGTGCGCCGTGCCGTTCCCGCCGTTTGAGGCGGGGGGTTCAGGGCCATCGGGGTCTGGGCCATCGGGGTCCGGGGTGTCCCCGGGTGACAGGGTCCCAGGAGGCACTGTGGCCCCCCGGGTCAGCACAGCCGATGACCAAGGCGATCCGCTCGCGCTGGCGCGGCTGCTGGCCGCGCACGCGACCGCGGACCGGACCGTTGGCGTCTTGCTGGTCAGGCTGGGCGGCTACGCCGCCGGGGTGTTCACAGGCACCGAGCCGGTACTGACCGCGTCGAAGGTCGGCAGCAGGCTGGTGCACGGCCGCAGCGCGGCGGGCGGTCAGTCGCAGCAGCGCTTCGCCAGGCGGCGGGAGAACCAGGCGCGCCTGGCGGTGAGTGCCGCGGCCGACACGGCGGCGGCGGTATTCGGGCCGTACAAGCTCGACGTGCTCGTGCTTGGCGGCGACCGGCGGGCCATGGCTGGCCTGCGCGAGGACGCGCGGCTGGCACCTTACTTCGCGCTCGCGGCCGGCGCCTTCCTGACCGTGCCCGACCCGCGGCTGACCGTGCTCAAGGGCACCCCGCGGCTGTTCCGCGCGATCCGGATCACCCTCACCGAACCGGACCCGTAACGCATCAGTTCGAGGCGGAGCGGGTACGTGGCCTGAGGGCACGATGGTTTACCAGCAAGATTGCCTTGCCAGGCCCGGGGAGTTCCGGCCGCGGTCGCTGCGGTCGCTCGACGGCCTCGTGCTGGCCAGCGCCGACTACGACAACTCGCCGAGATGGCTGCCGGGCGAACGTCTTGAGCAGCTGTTCGAGCAGCGGTGCGACGAGCTGGCCGCGGCTGGACGCGGCAGCCACCTCGCGGTCAGCGCCGGCGCCGCCGAGCTGACCTACCAGGACCTGGATGCGCGCGCCAACCAGCTAGCCAGGTACCTGACCAGCCGCGGAGCCGGACCCGGAGACCGGGTCGGCCTGCTCTTCGACGAGCCGGTCGACAGCTACGTCTCGATGCTGGCGGCGCTGAAGTCAGGTGCCGCGTACGTCCCGCTGGACAGCGGGTACCCGGCTGACCGGCTCGCCTACATCGTGGCCGACGCGAACGTCAAGATCGTGCTCTCGCTGTCGCGCTTGTCCGCGCTCACCTCCGCGCTCACCGCCGCGCTGGCCGAAGCGGTGACCATCGTCAGCGTGGACCAGGTCAGGGAGCAGGTCGCCGCGCAAAGCCGGGACCGGCTCGCACCGCAGGAGGCGGCGCCTGCCGCCGGCGAGCTTTGCTACGTGATCTACACATCGGGTACGACTGGCCGGCCCAAGGGCGTCGCGGTCACGCACGCCAGCATCTGCAACTTCGTCCGGGCGGCCGCCGAGGTCTACGGCCTGACCGGCGACGACCGGGTATATCAGGGCATGACGATCGCGTTCGACTTCTCGTTCGAGGAGATCTGGGTTCCCTGGATGGCCGGGGCGACGCTCGTGCCCAAGCCGCCAGGTGAGGTACTGCTCGGCGCCGACCTGCGTGAGTTCCTGAACTCCCGCGAGGTGACGGCGCTGTGCTGCGTGCCGACCTTGCTGGCCACCATCGACGAGGACCTCCCGCTGCTGCGCTTCCTGCTTGTTTCAGGTGAGCCCTGCCCGAGGAACCTGGTGACCAGGTGGGACCGCCCGGGCCGGCGCTTCCTCAACGTGTACGGGCCGACCGAGGCGACGGTCTCGGCGACGTGGACCGTGGTGGACCCGCACGGCCCGGTGACCATCGGGGTGCCGCTGCCCACGTACTCGATCGTGATACTCGATCCGCAGGCGCCTGCCGCGCTGCCGCCCGGCGAGACCGGCGAGATCGGCATCGCGGGCATCGGCCTGGCACTTGGCTACCTGAACCACCCTGAGCTGACCGAACGGGCCTTCATACCCGATTTCCTCGGGATTGAAGGCAACTACTCAAAGATGATCTACCGGACCGGTGATCTCGGCAGGATCAGCTCCGGCGGCGAGGTCGAGCACCTCGGCCGCATCGACACCCAGGTGAAGATCCGCGGTTACCGGATCGAGCTGACTGAGATCGAGTCGGTGCTCCTCCAGGTCCCAGGTGTCGCCCAGGCTGTCGTGGCGGCTCGCCCGGTACCTGGCGAGCCCGGTTCCACCCGGCTGGCGGCGTATTACAGCCTGCACCATGCCGCCGCGCCCCCGAGCACGGCGAGCCTGTACGCCCGTCTGTGCGACCGGCTGCCGAGCTACATGATTCCCGACTACCTGGAGCGACTGGACACCTTGCCCCTGTTGCCCAGCGGCAAGGCCGACCGCAAGGCGCTGCCGCCGCCGGCCGGCCCGCGCAGGCTGGCCGCCGCCAGCGACTACGTCGCGCCGCAAACGCCCGCCGAGCACGAGCTCGCCGCGTTGCTCGCCGAGGTGCTCGGCGTGCCCGAGGTCTCCGTGGCCAGCGACTTCTTCGCCGACCTCGGCGCCGACTCACTGCTCATGGCGCGCTTCAACGCGGCGGTACGGCGCCGGTCAGGCTGGCCGGCCCTGTCCATGAGGCAGGTGTACAGGCACCCGACGATCGAGCAGCTAGCCGCCGCGCTGACCGTGCGGCGGCCGGCCGCGGTGCTGGCCCGGGGGGGCACAGCGCCGCCCAGGGGCACCCCGGACCCCGATGGCCAGGAACCCCTCGTAGTGCCAGCCGCGGCGGCTGAGCCGGTGGCAGGCAAGCCGCGCTACGTGCTCTGCGGCCTGTTCCAGCTCGCCGCCTTCACGTGCTATGTCCTGGCTGGCGCCCAGGCTCTTGACTTCGGCGTGAACTGGGTGCTCGCGGCGCACGTGGCGACCAAGATCATCATCCGGACGGTGCTGGCCGGCGCGGCCGCCATACTGGTGGTCGGCACCTTGCCGATCGTGGCGAAGTGGGTGCTGATCGGCCGCTGGCGGGAGCGCAGGATCGCTATCTGGAGCGTGGCCTACTTCCGCTTCTGGCTCGCGAAAACCCTGCTCACCACGAACCCGCTGATCAGGCTCTATGTCGGCTCGCCGCTGTACCCGCTCTACCTGAGGGCGCTCGGCGCCAGGGTGGGGCCAGGGACGGTCATCTTCGCCCAGCACGCTCCGGTCTGCACCGACCTGCTGACCATCGGGGCGGGTTCGGTCATCCGCAAGGACGCGTACCTGAATGGCTACCGGGCCGAGCGGGGCGTCATCGAGACCGGGCCGGTCACGCTGGGCTCGGGCGTCTTCGTCGGCGAGGCCGCGGTGCTCGACATCGGCACCGCCATCGGCGATGACGGCCAGATCGGGCACGCCTCGGCCCTGCACGAAGGCCAGTCGATCCCGGCCGGGCAGTGCTGGCACGGTTCTCCGGCCCGGCAGGCGGAGGCCGGATGCGACTACCGGATGGCCGGCGGGGAGCCGGCCAGCCGGCCGCGCCGGGTCGGTTACGGGATCGCCCGGTTCACCGTGGCCGTCTTCGTGTACGGGCCGCTCGGGTTCGTCGCATCCGGCCTGGTCCTCGCGCGCCCCGGGCCGCTGTACCGCTGGCTCGGCCGTCCCGACCCGGTTCGCCTGAGCTTCTACCGCGACGCGATCCTGGTCTCGACGACCGGGTTCTCCGGTGCGATCATCGCCACCATCGCCGTTGTCGTCACCGTGCCGAAACTGCTGGCCAAGGTGCCAAGACCCGGCCAGGACTACCCGCTCTACGGGTGGCACTACGCGGCGGCGCGGGCGGTTGCCAGGCTCTCGAACGCACCGTTCCTCACCGGGCTGTTCGGCGACAGCTCGGCCATCGTCGGGTACCTGAGGCTGATCGGCTACAAGCTCACCCCGGTCGAGCAGACCGGATCCAACTTCGGCATGACCGTCAGGCACGACATTCCCGCGCTCTGCGCCGTCGGCACAGGGACCATCGTGTCTGACGACCTGACCTTCATGAACGCGGAGTACTCGGCCGGATCGTTCCGGGTCAGGCCCGCCGCCATCGGCGCGCGCAACTACCTCGGCAACCGGGTGGCGTACCCGGCGGGCGCCCGGACCGGCGCGAATTGCCTGATGGCGACCAAGGTCATGGTCCCGACGTCCGGACCGGTGCACGAGGACACCGGCCTGCTCGGCTCGCCCTGCTTCGAGGTGCCCCGCTCGGTGCGCCGTGACCAGGTGGCCTGCCCGGCCGATGCCCCGGCGACCAGGCGGGCGAGCCTGGCGGCGAAGGCCAGGCACAATACCGTGACCGCGGCCCTGTACCTCCTGGTCAGATGGGGTCTGGTCACCGGCGTCGTGATCCTCGACATGCTGCCGCTGCGCGTCGCGGGGACGCTCGCCACGTTCGCCGTGATCTGGCTGGAACTGGCGTTCGTCGTGCTGTACCTCACCCTGGCCGAGCGCATGGTGACCGGATTCAGGCGCCTGCGGCCGCGCGCGTGCTCGATCTACGAGCCGGATTTCTGGCGGCACGAACGGTACTGGAAGGTTCCCGAGGTCCGGTACGTGCAGGTCTTCAACGGCACCGCGGTCAAGGGCCTGCTGTGGCGATTGCTTGGCGTCAAGGTCGGGCGGCGCCTGTTCGATGACGGATGCACGATCACCGAGCGAACGCTCGTCACGATCGGGGCGGAGGTGACCCTCGGCGCCGCGAGCAGGCTGCACGGCCATTCGCTGGAGGACAGGACGTTCAAGTCTGACCGCATCGTCATCGGCCCGCGCTGCACGATAGGCACCGGCGCCCTGGTGCATTACGGGGTCGTCATGGAGGAGGAAAGCAGGCTGGCCGCTGATTCCTTCCTCATGAAAGGCGAACTGGTCACGGCGGGGACGGCCTGGGCGGGCAATCCCGCGGCCGAACAGGCCAGGGCTGGGAGCCCTTGATGCCCGCGACGGAAATATTCGAGACCCGCGAGTCGGCCGTCCGCAGCTATTGCCGGCTGTGGCCGACGGTATTCGACAGCGCGGTCGGATGCTGGGTGCGCGCCGAGGACGGCCGCCCCTACCTGGACTTCTTCTCGGGCGCTGGCGCGCTGAACTACGGCCACAACAACCCGGTCATCAAGCAGGCCCTGCTCGACTACCTGGCCCGGGACGGCGTCGCCCATTCGCTGGACATGTACACCGTCGCCAAGCGCGAGTTCCTGCTTGCCTTCGATCAGATCATCCTCCGGCCGCGCCAGCTTGACTTCCGGGTCCAGTTCGCCGGCCCGGCCGGGGCGATCGCCGTCGAGGCGGCCCTGAAGGTGGCACGCAAGGCCACCGGGCGCAGCGGCGTGGTGAGCTTCACTGACTCGTTCCACGGCATGACGCTCGGCGCCTTGTCGGTGACCGGGAGCTCGTACCACCGCGATGGCGCCGGGTTGCCGCTCGCGCACGTCACCCCGATGCCCTTTGATCAGTACATCAAGGGATCGCCACCGGATGTCGGGTTGCTCGAGCGGCTGATCGAGGACAGCGGCAGCGGCCTCGGCGTGCCCGCCGCCGTCATCGTGGAGACCGTGCAGGGGGAAGGCGGGATCCGGGTGGCCCGGATCGAGTGGCTGCGCAGCCTGGCCGAGTTGTGCCAGCGGCACGGCATCGTGCTCATCGTGGACGACGTCCAGATGGGCTGTGGCCGCACCGGGCCCTTCTTCAGCTTCGAGCGAGCGGGCATCAGGCCCGACATCGTGTGCCTGTCCAAGTCCATCAGCGGCTTCGGGCTGCCGCTCGCGCTCACGCTGACCCGCCCCGACCTCGATGTCTGGAAGCCGGGTGAGCACAGCGGCACGTTCCGCGGCGTCAACGCGGCGTTCGTGACCGGCACGGCGGCGCTCACCGAGTACTGGCGAGACGACGCGCTTGAGCGCTCCACGCTGGCCAAGGGCGCCCGGGTCGGCGGCGCCCTGGCCGTCCTCAGCGACGCCATGGCCCCGGCATCGGCAGAGCACCGGGGGATCGGGCTGGCCGGCGGGCTCGACTTCGGGCAGCCGGGGCTGGCCGGCCAGGTGTCTCGTGCCGCGTTCGAGCGTGGCCTGCTCGTCGAGACCGCCGGGCCGCGCGACGAGGTCGTGAAGCTGCTCCCGCCGCTGACGATCACCGAGGCCGAGCTGGACGACGGCATGTGCCGGCTCACCGAGGCGGTCCGGGCAGTCACCTGATCCCGGCGAGGCCGGCCGTCAGGACGCGGAGACCTCGGAGCGGTCGCCCGCCCACAGCGTGTGGAAGGTGCCCTTCCTGTCCACGCGATGATAGGTGTGCGCGCCGAAGTCGTCGCGAAGGCCCTGGACCAGCGCGGCGGGCAGCCGTTCCCTGCGCAGGCCGTCGTAGTAGGCGAGCGAGGAGGAGAACGCGGGCGCGGGCACGCCGGCCATCGCGGCGTCGGCGACCACCCGCCGCCAGCTAGCCACGCCTGCCGAGACGGCCTCGGCGAAGTACGGCGCCACGAGCAGGCTGGGCAGGCCGGGCTCGGCGTCGTAGGCCGCGCGGATCCGGTCGAGGAACCGCGCCCTGATGATGCACCCGCCCCGCCAGATGGTGGCCATCGCGCCCCGGTCGACGTTCCAGCCGTACTCGTCGCTGCCCGCCTGGATCTGGTCGAATCCCTGCGCGTACGCCACCACCTTGGACGCGTACAGCGCCTTGCGCACGTCCTCGGTGAACGCGGCCGGATCGGGCACGGTGCCTGACGGCCTGCCGGGTTGCCCGTTCCACGAGCCCAGGTCGCTGCCGAACGTGCGCCTGGCGGCCTCGCGCTGGCGGGCGTCGCCGGACAATGACCTCGCGAAGGTCGCCTCGGCGATGCCGGTGATCGGGATGCCGAGATCCAGCGCGTTCTGGACGGTCCAGCGCCCGGTGCCCTTCTGCTCGGCCTGGTCAAGGACGACGTCGACGAACGGCTTGCCGGTGGCGGCGTCGACGTGGCCGAGCACGTCGGCGGTGATCTCGATCAGGAACGACTCGAGGTCGCCGGAGTTCCAGGCGCGGAAGGTGCCTGCGAGCTCGGCCGGATCCGCGCCGGTCCCGGCGCGGAGCAGGTCGTAGGCCTCCGCGATGAGCTGCATGTCGGCGTACTCGATCCCGTTATGCACCATCTTCACGAAATGCCCGGCACCGTCCGGTCCGACATGCACGCAGCACGGCGTGCCGTCGACCTTGGCAGCGATGGCCTCGAACATCGGGCCGAGCGTGCGGTACGACTCGGCCGAGCCGCCGGGCATGATGCTCGGCCCGTTCAGCGCGCCTTCCTCGCCGCCGGAGACGCCGGTGCCGACGAAGTGCAGCCCGCGGCCGCGCAGGTCCTTCTCCCTGCGACGGGTGTCGGTGAAGTGCGCGTTGCCGCAGTCGATCACGATGTCGCCGGATTCGAGCAGCGGTACGAGCTCACCGATCACGTCGTCGGTTGGCTCACCGGCCTTGACCATGATGATGATCGCCCGGGGCTTGCGCAGCGACGCCACGAACGCGGCCATCGACTCGGAGGGGACGAAGTCCCCCTCGTGCCCGTGCTCGGCGATCAGGCTCCGGGTGCGCTCGAACGTCCGGTTGTGCAGGGCCACCCGGTACCCGTGCCTGGCCAGGTTGCGCGCGAGGTTGCGCCCCATGACGGCCAGCCCGGTGACCCCGATATCCGCCGATCCAGATTCGGCCATGTCCAGCTCCGTCCCGCTCGGTCCTTGCCTGATCCTATGGGCGAACTTCCCCGCAGGGCGGTTGCTACACTGGCCGGGTCATGATGCGCAGGCTGCTTCTTCGCGGCCGCGGCGAGGACCGCTAACGGTCGGCCCCTCGCCGCGGCGGATCCTGCCGCGCCGACCTCCGCAGACTCGTCAGGAGCAACAGCATCATGACCACCTCAGCCAGGCGCGCTTCCGGCATGCCATGCCACCGCTACCGCCCGTTCCCCGCCGTTGACCTGCCCGGCAGGCGCTGGCCCTCGCGCGTCATCACGGCCGCGCCCCGCTGGCTGTCGACCGACCTGCGGGACGGTAACCAGGCACTGATCGACCCCATGGACGCGGCCCGCAAGCAGGCCATGTTCGACCTGCTCGTGCGGATGGGGTACCAGGAGATCGAGGCCGGCTTCCCGGCCGCCAGCCAGGCCGACTACGACTTCGTGCGCGCCCTGACCGAGTCGGGCTCGGTGCCCGGCGACGTCAGGATCTCGGTGCTGACCCAGGCCCGCGAGGAGCTGATCGAGCGCACGATCACCGCCCTGGCCGGCGCCAGCCAGGCCACCGTGCACCTGTACAACGCCGCGGCCCCGATGTTCCGCAGCGTGGTGTTCGGCTTCGACGGCGACGGCCGCGAGCAGTGCAAGGCCGTCGCCGTCGAGGGCACCCGCGCGGTCATGAAGTTCGCCGAGCAGTACCTGCCAGGCACGGACCTCGGCTATGAGTACTCCCCGGAGATCTTCGTGGACACCGAGCTCGACTTCGCGCTGGAGATCTGCGAGGCGGTGATGGACGTCTGGCAGCCAGGGCCAGGCCGGGAGATCGTGCTGAACCTGCCCTGCACGGTCGAGCGGTCGACGCCGAACGTCTACGCCGACCAGATCGAGTGGATGAGCAGGAACCTGAGCAGGCGCGAGCACATCGCGTTGTCCGTGCACACGCACAACGACCGCGGTACCGCGGTCGCCGACGCCGAGCTCGCGGTGCTCGCGGGCGCCGACAGGGTCGAGGGCTGCCTGTTCGGCAACGGCGAGCGGTCCGGCAACGTCGACCTGGTCACGCTCGGCCTGAACCTGTACAGCCAGGGCGTCGACCCGATGATCGACTTCAGCGACATCGACGAGATCCGCCGGACCGCCGAGTACTGCACCCGCATCGACGTGCACGAGCGGCACCCGTACGCGGGCGACCTGGTCTACACCTCGTTCTCCGGCTCGCACCAGGACGCGATCAAGAAGGGTTTCGACGACCTGGAGCGGCAGGCGGCGCGGGCAGGCAAGCCAGTCAGCGAGCTGCCGTGGGCGATGCCGTACCTGCCGATCGACCCCAAGGACGTCGGCCGGTCCTACGAGGCGGTCATCCGGGTGAACTCGCAGTCCGGCAAGGGCGGCGTCGCCTACATCATGAAGGCCGACCATCACCTGGACCTGCCGCGCCGGCTGCAGATCGAGTTCAGCCACGTGATCCAGCGGCACACCGACAACGAGGGCGGCGAGGTGGACGCCCCGCTGATGTGGCAGATCTTCGCCCAGGAGTACCTCGAGCCGGGAGCGTTCGAGCTGGTCAGGTTCGGGTCGGCGAGCGAGGACGGGGTGGA
>JASIBM010000041.1 GCA_030045175.1 Streptosporangiaceae bacterium
CGGTCAGCCCCATCTTGTGCTCGGGCGGGCCCGCCGTCATGCCGGGCGTCGCGGCCTCGGGCAGCAGGCAGGTGATCCCGTCCGAACCGGTGTCGGCGGTCCGGACGAACATCGCGTAGAAATCGGCGTGCCCGGCGTGGGTGATCCACGACTTGGTGCCCGTCACCACGTAGTCGTCGCCGTCGCGGACGGCGCGGGTTGCCAGGGCCGCGGCGTCAGAGCCAGCGCCAGGCTCGGACAGCGCGTAGCCGCCGAGCAAGTCGCCCGCCAGCAGGGTGGGCAGCCAGTCATCTTGCTGGCCCTGTTCGCCGAACGTGGCCAGCGGATAGCACGACATCGTGTGGACCGACAGGCCGACTCCGATCGTCATCCAGGCGGCCGCGAGCTCCTCAAGCACCTGAAGGTAGACCTCGTAGGGCTGGGCTCCGCCACCCCAGCGCTCCGGGTAGGGCAGCCCGAGCAGCCCGGACTTGCCGAGCAGCCGGAACTGCTCGCGCGGGAACCTGGCCGTCGCCTCGTACTCGCTCGCGATCGGAGCAAGCTCGCATCCAGTGATCTCCCTGGTCAGCGCCAGCAGGTCGGCGGCCTCGTCCGACGGCAACACCCGGTCAACTGGCATGACTCAAGCTCCTCAGTGCTCGTTCGGCATCGAACGGTACATTTACTGATTAGCTTATTGCCGACAGAGTGGAATCGGACCGAGCGGCCAACCTCCCCTCAAGCGGACTGAGTCGCTAAAACCGTGAGCGAGGACTGACGATGCTGAGCCGCGCGGTGGTGCTCGAGCGATTCCAGGAGCCACTGGCCTTGCGAGAGTTCCCCGTTCCACCCGCGCCACCGGGCGGGATGGTCGTCGCCAGCCGCTACGGCGGTATCTGCGGCACGGATATCCACCTCCAGCAAGGGCATCTGGCGGTACCGGTCCCGCTCGTGCTCGGCCATGAGGGGCTGGGCGTGGTTCGCGAACTTGGTGCCGGCGTGCACAATGACGCGCTCGGTGCCGAACTGCACCCCGGCGATGCGGTCATGTGGGCTTCCTCCATCGCGTGCGGCCGGTGCGTGCCATGCCGGCTGCACCGCGAGCCCACCCTGTGCGAACAACGCCAGACCTACGGGGTGAACCGGTCGCTGGCCGACGAGCCGGCGCTGTCCGGATCTTGGGCCGAGTACATCTGCCTGCGTGACGGAACAACGGTCGTCCGGTTTCCCGAGGCGATCAGCGACGTGGCCGGGATGTCGCTGGCCTGCGCAGGCCCGACGATGGTGCACGCGCTCTACGAGCGCAGGCCGGTCCGGGTCGGGGAGACAGTGATCGTTCAGGGCAGTGGCCCGGTCGGCCTCGCCGCCGCAGCGCTGGCGCAGCTGGCCGGCGCCGCCAGGGTCATCGTGATCGGCGGGCCGCGTTACCGCCTCGAAGCCGCACGGCAGGCGGGCATCGGCGATGAGCACCTCAACGTCATCGACTCAACCGACGCAAGCCAGGCTCTCGCCCGCGCGCTTGACCTGACCGACGGCCGCGGCGCCGATCTGGTGATCGAGTGCACGGGAGTCCCGCAAGCCGTGGACCAGGGCCTGCGGCTGGCCCGCCGTGGCGGGTCCTACCTGGTGATCGGCCAGTACACCGACGCAGGCAGCGCGCCGGTCAATCCGCACCAGATCGTCTACCGGCAACTTGAGGTCTTCGGCTCATGGGCGTTTACCGGCGCGCACCTCATCGAGTACATCCGGCTCCTGCCCCAGCTAGCCGCCAGGTTCGATCTGGCCAGCCTCGTGACCGTCTATCCGCTGGACCACAGCGCCCCGGCGATGCAAGCGGTGGCGAACGGATCGGTGGTCAAAGCGGTGCTTGACACCGGGCACGGCGAGGACGACCAGCCCGGTCACCAGGGTTAGCGGGTGCTGAGCTGACATGCGCGTGGGCGTCATGGTGCTTCCGGAAAGGCGCTGGCGCGACAGTGCCGACGTCTGGCGAGCGGTCGAGGACATGGGCTTCGACGCCGGATGGTCCTACGATCATTTGTGGTGGCGGAGCCTGAGCGAAGGCCGTGGTTCGATACCTTTTCCGTGCTCTCAGCCGCCGCTTGCGTCACGCAGGACATCCGGCTCGGCACCCTGGTGGCATCGCCGAACTTCCGGCACCCGGTTGTGACGGCGAAAAACGCGATCACGATCGATGACATCTCGGCGGGACGGTTCGTCAGCCGCTGAAGGCGAGCACGACCTGAGGAGGACCGAGTGAGCAGCCTGGACCTTGACATCACCACACCCGGACGACCGCAGGTGCAGGAGGTGTCGCCTGGCGTCTACGCCTACATCCAGCCGGACGGGTCCGAGTGGAAGGTTTCTAGGACCCAGAGGGGGTTACTCTCATCCTCCAAACCTATGCAGAGGCGGTGCAGACTCTACTTGTGCAGTTGAACGAGATCGCGGTTGACTTCTGGCTCCGGCCGATCCACCCAGAGGACATGCCGTCCCTAGCCACGCGGATGCTGCTCGATGGCTATGACGCTCCAAGCCTGCGCGAGGTCGCGGGGCTCACCGCAAAGGACGATCCTCGTGCCATCCACGACACGTTCCGCCAGGCGCTAGTCGAGTTGGGCGCCTGGCTGCCCGACTACGCGACTGCTCAAGTTCACGCTGGTGTCTTGGCCTCCCGCGACCTCTTGGCGGGACGCATCTCGATCGACGAGTGCGCGAGCCGCGTACGCGCCGTCTGCGAGTTCGACGAGGTCATCTACAACGCTCTCCCGTCAGATATCGACGAGCTTGCCGCAATGAGTTGGGTCCTCCTAGGTGATGAGTACGACCGGGACGGTGGGGACGAGAGGTTGCTCCGCGCTGCCCGAGTCGTGGCCGCGCGTGACACTCCGCGTTAACAATGACCGGCTCAGCAGACCATCCCTACTACCGTAGCCAGGGTCTGGTCGCACCGTGACGCTGTCATTGCGGAAGTCCGGGAGGACATTGTGAGCAGCCTGGAACTTGACATCACCACGCCCGGTCGACCCGAGGTGCAGGAGGTGTCGCCCGGCATCTACGCGTACCTGCAGCCGGATGGCACCTGGTGGATCAACAACACCGGGTTCCTGGTCGGGCCGCAAGGCGTCGTGAGCATCGACACCTGCTCGACGCAGCGGCGCACGCTGGCTTACCTCGACGCGATCGGCGCGATCACCCCGGCCCCGGTGCGAGCCGTGGTCAACACCCATCACCACGGCGACCACACATTCGGGAACTGCCTGTTCCCCCGTGCGGCGATCATTGGCCACGAGACCACCCGCGCCGAGGCGATCGCGTTCGGCCCACCGCGCGACATGCCGTTCTGGGACGGCCCGGACTGGGGCGACCTCACGCTGGACCCGCCGTTCATCACGTTCACCGACGAGATCGCGGTGCATGCCGGCGACCTGCGCGCGCAAGTCCGCCACGTCGGGATGCCCGCGCACACCACCAACGACTCGATCGTGTGGATTCCCGAGCGCTCCGTGCTGTTCTGCGGCGACTTGATCTTCAACGGGGGCACGCCGTTCCTGCTGATGGGCTCCGTTACCGGAGCAATAGAGATTTTGGAAAAGGTGGTGCGCCCACTCGACGCGCAAACGGTCGTGCCCGGCCACGGCCCGGTCTTCCACGACACCGCCCCCATCGATGCCACCCTCGACTACCTCAGGTTCGTGCTCGACACCGCGACGCACTGCCGTGCCGCCGGACTAACGCCGCTGGAGGCAGCCCAACAGACCGACCTGGGCCGCTTCGCCGCCTGGCCAGACGCCGAGCGCATCGCCGGGAACCTCCACCGCGCCTACGCCGACCTAGGTGACGGCGAGCGCGGCACCAGGATCGACACCGCCACCGCCCTAGCCGACATGGTCACCTACAACGGCGGCGCCCCGCTCACCTGCCTCGCCTAAGTGGCGCGCGAATCTGTGGGCGGAGTCGTGGGTCCTTCCGTGGGCCGGACCGTGTGGTCACTGGCGGGCTACCAGGCCAGGCTTCAAGGCATCCGCTGGAATTCGGGATAGGGCGGGGTGAAGCCCTCCGTTGCGGGCGTTCGCGGTGGAGCTGATTGGGGTGTCATGCGCGTTGTCATTGTGAGTGACCGCCCGTTAGTTCTCTCAGCATTGGCTAGCTTGGTGCAGCAGGTTCCAGGTGCACAGATCGTCGCCGCTGTCAGGCACATTGACGATGCGCGAATATTTTGTGCTAGTGGCGGCGCTGAGGCTGTCATGATCGATGCCTTCATCGCGACACGCGATTTGCCGGTTCGCAACCATGAGAATTGCGACTCGCTCATGGCAGCTGTGGCTCGTTCGCCATGGCTCCGGCCGGACTTTAGGGATATAATAGGCAAAATCATAGTATTGCAGGAAGAAAAGGCTGCTAGCGTCCGCGATCTCACTCCCCGCGAGCTGGAGATATTCGTCCTGCTGGGAGCTGGTCTCTCTAATCATCATATCAGTCGTATCTCGGGAATATCAGAGCGAACTGTCAAATCTCATGTGGGAAATATCCTAGCCAAGCTGAACATGGAGTCCCGGCTACAAGCCGGCCTAGCCGCGCTCGTTCTCTGCTTGCGAATGGCTGCGAGAAAACCATGATCAGACTTGCCCGCAACTATCTGGTCCCCTGGGGAGAATCACTGCCACGGACTCGCTTGCGGGCGGGTCAGGTACGGCTTCGGCGGCTGACCCGCGCGGCAGGCCAGCGGGCGCAGCGGTCCTAGCGGTCAGCAGGCGGTGGGCGCCTCCAAGCCAGCGTGGCGCGGTGATCTGGTGCCCGATCGGCAGCAGGTAGAGCAGCAGCGACGCTGACATGGCGAAATCGAAACTGATCAGGCCCATTGACAATGCGATCGCGTCATGGAAGGCGAGCCCGGCTGCCAGCAGGACGCGTCGGCTACCGCCGGGCAGTAGCAAGGCTAGGCCCAGAGCGATCTCGAGCGCGATCGCTCCCCAGGTGAGGATGCTCACACCGAACGGTGATCCCGTGATGGCGCTGGTAACCGGGGAGAGCCATGGGGGCGCGCCCAAGATTACGCTCCGGAAAAAGTAAAAAAGCGCTGTCCCGTTGACCCAGTCGGGGACGCCAAGCTTGGAGATACCTGCCTGTAGGTACACACCGGCGACCTGGACCTGGATCAGTACCAGCGCTATCACGGCGACCAGGCGGCTTAGTGGTCCTGACGCGATGTCGTCCGGCCGCTGCCAGTGCCATCGACGCCTGTCGGTGAGCGCGACCGGGATCAGCAGCAAGGTGAGAACGGCCGTGATCTGATCCCCGCCGTCCAGAATGGATATGGAAGCGAACAAGCTCCACGACACCCACCAGTGCGGGATCGCGGTCAGCCGCGGTCGCCACCCCGACGCGGTAACTGCCAGGACGACGACCGAGAGCCAGCGTGCCCCCTCCGGGCCGCCTGGGGCCGCGCACCAGACACTGGCCCGCGTGATGCCCACGCACACCGGCGGGACGATACCGCCCGCGAGCGGGGAGAGCAGCACTTGCGGCGGAGTTGCGAGCAGCGTACCGAGCGTGCCCAGGGCAAGCACAGTACGCGCGAGTCCCAGACCGGACCCCCACGGCGGGAAAGCTATTCTCGGTCGAGCCCACCGCGCGGCCGCCAGCACCGGGTCGAAACGGCTTACAGGACTGGACGACACGACACCTCCGCCCGCAGCACAAGCGAGGGCATAATCGTCCCGGTATCGCGCCACGCCCAGGGCAGTACCTGTTGCTGCACGAATCCGATGTCACCGCAGAGGTTCCGCAGGGCGGAGGCGTTCACGAGATGCACCGATACGGGGCTGGCGGCTAGGCACCGCACCGGGTCGATGCTGCACGGACGCCATTGCGTACTTGGGACATCTTGCAAGATAAGCGCGATTTCGCTGGACCGGGCCCTGGCGGATCTGTCCAGCCCGAATAGGTCAGACGGCACCGCCAGCGAACCACCCTGGCGCGCCCATCGCCCAGCGGAGTACTCGTAGGCTTCCGGATAAACAGTACGCGGGTTCGCTGTGAAAAAAGCCCAGCCCTCGGGCAACAGGATCCGGGTCACGGCCGTGTTCTCGAACGGGAGCTGGACCGGGTTTACCGGTATCGCCGCGTGCACAACATATATGGTCACAACGGCCGCGACCGCTGCTAGGGCCAGGGTGACCCGGCCCAGCACGCGATCTTGTGGGATAGCGCGCGCCGTCCCGGGCCGTAGCCAGGCTGCGGCCCGGGACACGCACGACCCTATGCCCATAACCACTCAGGCCGTCTGGAGCCGGCTCGCGACAAGGTTTACATACTCGTCAGTCGCGAGCCCCCCAGGCGAGTCAGGCGTTGTGAGAGCAGCCGTCAGCGCGACTGCTACCAAAATCACGACAACCACGACTACGTAAATGTAGACCGGTAGGTTCTGCGGATCGGCTACGCCAATGCCTGGGTTAGCCGACCGGGCGGATGCAGCCTTGCCGATCATCTCGTTGGCCTGCGTGATCGCCCGATCAGTGGCTGCTGTCCCGTAGACAGCGTTAATCGCTGCCCTGGTAATTCCGCCGAGCCACTGGAGAGCGTGGAGAACCTGGACCCGGTTCCCGCTCTGCACCTGCTGGGCGAACGTACTAGCTTGACTGGGATGTGACATGAGCGCGTTATCGATGAGCTGCCTGACGTGCCTCATCCTCGCGTCCAGCGTGACCGGGGCACGCGGCAAGCCAGTCAGGTACTGCGCCGCCGGACCATGATTGAACACCAGCCCGTCCGCTAGCGTCACAGCAGTCATCCGTGGCGCCAGCCGCAGAGGAGACGAGGACGCGGGCGTTGCCGTGGCTATAGCCACCGCAGCGCATGCGGCCACAATCCCCACCGTGGTGGGCTTCCAGAATCTGATCACATCTCCTCACCCGTTCATGACATGTGGGCTACGCCGGTATTAGCGGCTTGTACGGGAAGGTGAGATGCTTGCAGACGACAGCTGCGCCGACTCGCCGAATCCCGCCTCCATACCCTCATCTTGAGGCCACGCCCGCGCCACGCAACGTACGTAAGTCGGACGGGTCTCGTCCTTTGGTCCAATTGCATAGGCGTCCGGCTAGCGTGATGGCGAGCCGCGATAGCCATTACCTGCCCACGCCTGGACTCAGCCAGCACGCGCAGCGGCGGCTGGCCGCACGCACGAGATTCCCGCCGACTCCTTTGATGTTGTTATCAGGCCAGTCGTAGGTGGTGGTCTACACCGCCGTGGGCCGTAGCTGCTACTGGGACAGCAGGGTGGTGAGCTGACTAGACCAGTTTGCGTCGTGGGGGACTTGGCCGATTAGGAGGTCTGACAGCATGGCGAGCTGGGCGTCTGGGCTGGCGGGGGTCGTCAGGCCGGGCTGTCCGGAGGAGGGGGCCTGGAAGCCGGAGTCGATGAGTGCCCGGTTGACCACCGCCAGCCCGTCCGGGCCTGGCGCGCGGAACACATACGTGAGCTGATCGGGCAGGTTGAGCACCTCGAACGCCACCCGGTCGGAGGCGGCGGCCAGGATGAACGCGAGCACGGTGGGATCTTCCCCGGCCACGGTCAGCGCGGCGAGGTCTTCTGAGGCGGGGATCAGCCGGCCCCGGCTCATATCAGGGCGCGGCGTCATCTGGCGCTGCCCGCCGCCTGAGTTCATCCCGGCGCCGAGCGCGCGATACGCCCAGTAGTCGCCGAAGCCGCCGAAACCTTCCCCGAAGCCGAACTGGCCGCCCCCGTACCCCTGGCCACCGTACCCGCCAGGACCGTACCCGCCGCCACCAAATGGCCCGAACCCGCCGAAGCCAAGGGCGCCCAGCCCGCCGAACCCGCCTGGCCCGCCGAACCCGCCGGCGCCAGCCCCGCCAGGCCCCATCTGGGCCATCATGCCGGCGGCCATCATCCCGCCGAACCCTGGCTGGAACGAGCCGGCCGAGCCCTGGTGCCCGCCGATGTTCGGCGTGATCGCGTGATCGTGCCAGGGGGTCGTGCCCTGCGCTGCCTGGTGCACGGACGCGACCTGCCTGAACCCGATCGCGAGCTGGGCACGCGCCGCCAGCGCGCGGATCGAGTCCTTGCGGTCCGGTAGCACGCACACCTCGATCAGCGAGTCGGCTAGCTGGGGGTGGATCCCGTCGAGCGTGGCTACGGGAGCGGCCACGCCATCGCGCAGCAGGCCCGCCGCCTGACGCAGCGCCATCGGATCGAGGCCGGGCAGCAGCGCTCCGAGAAAGGCCGACGTCCGGCCGCGCGCCACCGAGATCCGCTGCGTAAGCGCGTTGATGAACTCGCTCGTTCGGTTGGTGAGCCCGGACAGCGCCAGCGTGTCCCTGCCAGACACTCGCACGGTGACGACGTAATTGGCCGTCTCCACCGCTTGCATGAAGCAGAAGCTAACCCGCTCCGCGCTCGATGCGCCGGTGATGAGCAGCGCGTCGTCGTAGATACGGAACTCGACCTGTTCGCCAGCGATCTGGCCCTTGAATACGTCGGCGTCGCCGACGACGTTGGTGGCCTTCGCCGCCGCGGCAGCCCGGCCGTCGGAGAGCTCGGCAAGCAACTGGGTCCGCATCGTGCCGAGCCTGGACAGCTCGATCACCGTTCCCTGGGCGAGCGCGATCCGCAGCGTGAACTGCTCGGCGTCGGCTACCGAGGCAATCTGGCCGAGCGGGACGCGCAGCACGTCGCCGCCGCCGGACGGTGAGAGCACGAAGGCACCACCGGTCACCTCGGCGTCGGCGCTGCCGCTCTCGATCGCCTCGCCAGCCGGCGAGAGCATCCGGTACTGGCCTGAGGCCACCGTCAGCCCGCCGGCGTCCCGCACTCGCCGCAGAACTTCGCGTCGCCGAGATCGGCACCGCAGTTCCCGCAGAAATGCTTGTGGCTCTCCGGGGCCGCATTGAGCGCGGCGCCGCAGCTCTTGCAGAACTTGCCCCCGCCGCTCTCCTCGCCACAGGACGGGCACATCGCGGTGCCCTGGTCACGGTAGTTGACGTCCTTCGTCCAGTCTTGCTGCTGGATCTTCTCGTTGACCTGCTGGATCTGCGCCTGGGCCTGCATCCCGGCGATCTCCTGGTCCAACTTGGGCGCGCAGGTCACGCACAGGCCGGGCTGGGCGTTCCAGCAGACCTGCTCGCACACCCACTGCCCGCACCGATGGCACTGCTTGAAGTGCGGCTTCATCTCGTCGACGGCCTTGGCAAGCGCCTTGTCGCGCCCCTTGCCCCGTGTGCCGTCGGTCAGCCACTGCGTGTTCCAGCCGATCTCCTGCGCCTTGTTCCCGACGTTCCCCCCGAGCAGGTCACCGCCCATCTGGAGGATCTGGCCGCCGAACCCGCCGACCGAGCGCTGGAACGACGACTGGTATCCGTTCCCGCAGCGCTTGCAGTAGAACTCGAATTGGTAACCATCGCGAGTACTTTGATCTTGGTAGTTGTCCGTGAAGAAGACCATCTCAGCCATGCGAGCCCCTAGCCGACGTCCTGTGATTTGCCTCGGAGATTATCAGTACAGGTCACGACGCACCAATGGCACCGGTTGCGGCGGTGCGCAGCGCGCGATAGAGAAGTTGCTGGTCACCGAGCCGGCGGCGCAGCTCGCGCTCGAGGCCGCCGATCGGGACGAGGTTCTGCGGTGCGCGCGGGTCCTTGTGCGCCGCCGAGGCAAGCGGCGGCAGCAATCGCGCGGTGAGGTCGGCCAGCGCGGTCACGGCGACCGGCGGCAAATCGGCCGAGCACTCCAGCCGGACCACCCCGGACCACGGCGCGCCGCCGGCCCCGGGCAACCTCAGGTACCAGGAGTGCCGCCGCCAGGAGGTGCCCATCGTGAACGCCGGCGTCCGCTGCCCCGGGCGCAGCGCGCCGACCACAGCCGCCTGCTCGGCGGGCAGGTAGGAGGCGTGATGGGTCTTGATGTAGCCGACCGTCCGGTCCAGGTGGGTGCGACC
>JASIBM010000285.1 GCA_030045175.1 Streptosporangiaceae bacterium
CCGTCGCCTTCAGGGCGGCCCATGGCCCGGCGCAGGCCGCGCAGGGACAAGTAATGCAGCGAGTCCGCTCCGACGATTCGTCCCACGCCCTCTTCGTCATGGTGCGCCGCGATCAGCTCGGCGCGCGAAGCCATGTCGATGCCCATGAAGCAGGGCCACATGATCGGCGGTGACGCGATCCGCAGGTGCAGCTCGGCTGCCCCCGCGCGGCGCAGTTCCTCGACGATCCGCCGCGTTGTCGTCCCCCTGACTATGGAGTCGTCGACAAGCACCACCCGCTTGCCCGCCAGGACGTGGCGCATCGGGTTGAACTTCAGGCGCGTGCCAGACTCGCGCAACCGCTGCGTCGGCTGGATGAACGTTCTCGTGATGTACCGGGACTTGATCATTCCTTCCACGAACGGAATGCCAGACGCCTCGGCGAAGCCCACCGCGGCCGGCGTGCCCGAATCGGGAAGCGTGATGACGATGTCACCATCGGCTGGCGACTCATCAGCGAGCTCACGGCCCATGGCGCGGCGCGCCTCATAGAGCGACTGGCCCATTAGCACCGAATCAGGCCGCGCGAAGTAGATGAACTCAAACGAGCACATCGCCCGCCTCGCGACCGGGCGATCGATCTTGGTGCTGCGCACGCCGTCGGCGCTGATGAGCACGATCTCGCCCGGTTCGATCTCGCGGGCGAACTGCGCGCCGACCACATCGAGCGCGCAGGTCTCGCTGGCCACGATGCAGCCATCGCCCTGGGTCGCCGCCAGGTCGTTCAGGCGCCCCAGGCACAGCGGGCGGATGCCAAGCGGATCACGCGCCGCAGCCAGCGCGTCCCTGCTCAGCAGTATCAGGCAGTACGCCCCGTCCACCAGCGGGAGCGCCCTGGCCAGCACGGCATCGAGCGTCGCGCCCGGCGTCCGCGCCAGCAACCGCCCGATGATCTCCGTGTCGGACGACGAGGTGAACCGGGCGCCCTCGGACTCCAGCCTGGCGCGCACGGCCTGGGCATTGGTGAGGTTGCCGTTGTGGGCGACGAGAAACGGGCCAAGCTGCGGGTGCTCGAATCGCATCGGCTGGGCGTTGGGAAGCTTCGCGCTCCCTGTGGTGGAGTAGCGCGTGTGCCCGATCGCGATGTGGCCGCTCAGCTTGGCCAGCGACTCCTGGTCGAAGACCTGGGAGACCAGGCCCATCGCCTTGTGGTCGGTGATGGCCGCGCCGTCGCTCACCGCGATGCCGGCCGACTCCTGACCGCGATGCTGCAGAGCGTACAGGCCGAAATAGGTCAGGTTGGCGACGTCTTCGCCGGCCGCGAAAACCCCGAAGACGCCGCACTCCTCGTGCATCTTGTCGTCCGCAGGCCGGCGTGGGACGGCGAGGTCGGCTGCGTGGCTGTGCATCATCATCCATCCAGGCCGCAGATGCGCCGGGCGGCTTCGGCGTAGCGATCGCCGGTCTCGCGCACGATGTCGCCGGGCAGTTCAGGCGCAGGCGCAGTCCGGTCCCAGGGCTGGCGGTCCAGCCAGTCACGCACGGGCTGCTTGTCGAACGAGGGCACCGAGTGTCCCTCGCGCCACTGCACCGCATCCCAGAAACGGGACGAATCGGGAGTAAGCACCTCGTCGATCAGCGTTAGCCGATCATCGATGAACCCGAATTCGAACTTCGTGTCCGCCAGGATCATGCCCGCGCGCTGGCAGTGCTCGGCAGCGAAGCCGAACAGGGCCAGCGAGACCGCCGCCAGTTCCGCCGCTAGCTCGTGGCCGATCAGGTCCGCCAGCCGCGCCCTGCTGATGTTCTCGTCGTGCCCGTCGTCGTTCTTGGTGGCCGGGGTGAACCGGGGCTCAGGCAAGCGCGCGGACTCCGCGAGGCCGGGCGGCAGCCGCTCGCCGGCGAGCGTTCCGCCTTCTCGGTACTCCTGCCAGCCGCTGCCGGCCAGGTACCCGCGCACCACGCACTCGACGTCGATCCGCCTGGCCCGAGCCACCCGCATGGACCGGGGCCGCAGTTCCCGCCAGTCCAGCTGGCGGGTAGCCTCGGCTGCTGGTTCGCCACGTAGGTGATTGGGCACGATGCCAGCCGTCCGGTCGAACCACCAGCGGGACATCTGGGTCAAGACCCTGCCCTTACCAGGAATGGCCGTGGGCAGCACCACGTCAAAGGCGGAGATACGATCGCTGGCCACCATCAGCAACGTGCCGTCTGGGAACTCGAAGGTGTCGCGGACCTTGCCCCGGCGGAGCAATCGCAATCCGGGGACCTCGATTGTCGTCAGCGTCATGCTCGCAGCTCCTCGAGGTCGATCTCGCCGTTGACGATGTCCCAGAGGACCCGCGGGTAGAGACGGCGTTCCTCGACCTTGATCCGCTCCCACAGCGTGTCCACGTCGTCGCGGGCAAGCACCGGCACGTCGCCCGACTGTGCGATGATGCGGCGCTCGTCGTCGAGCGTCTGGGTGGCGACGTGGATCGTCGGGCCTGTTGTCTTCACTCCGGATGCCAGCGTATCCCTGACCGCGTGCGCGCCCTTGAACGACGGCAGCAACGCCGGATGAGTGTTGAGGATCTTTCCCTCATAACGCTCGAAGATCACCTCGTGCAAGATAGTGAAAAAACCCGCCATGGCGACCACATTGACGTCGTACCGGCTCAGGACATCAGAAACAGCAGCGGTGAACCCCCGGCGATCCCAGTCCTCGCCTATCCCCGCCCGGTAACCGAAGTCGCGCCTGCTGACCATGATCGCGGGTACGCCCGCGGCCGACGCGACGTCCATCGCCAGGCAAGCCCGGTCCGTCACCACCACGGCAAGCGGCGGCCCGTGCTCGATGATCGAGGCGAGGACGGTCCCGCCGCCTGAGGCCAGGACGGCGATGGCTAGCGCTGGCATCGCTGGCCGCACCACTCGTAGGCGTTCTGGAACATCGTGAGCCATGGGCTGGCCGCTAGCTTATGCCACTCGCGAGGCAGCCAGGGCCACTGCCAGAGCTGGTTGGCGAGGCGCTCTGGATGCGGCATCATCGCCAGGTGGCGGCCATCCGGGGAGGTGAGGGCCGTGACGCCGCCAGGACTCCCATTGGGATTGAACGGATAGATCTGCGTCGCCTTGCCGTCTGGGTCAGTGAAGCGAAGCGGCATCAGCGACGGATCCACGCTGCCCGTGCCTGCCGGCAGGTGCAGGCGGCCCTCGCCGTGAGCCACCCAGACGCCCAGGCGCGACCCCGCCATGCCGCGCAGGAAGATCGACGGGCTCGGCGTGACCTCGACGGTGACGAACCTGCACTCGAACCGGCCTGAGCGGTTGCGGATGAAGCGTGGCCGGAGCTCATCGGGGACGGACCGGTCGGGCACCCATCCCAGCATGGCCATCAGTTGCGCTCCGTTGCACAAGCCCAGGGAGAAGGTGTCTGGCCGCTGGTAGAACCTGTCGAATTGCCCCGCAAGCTCAGCGTGAAAGCGGATGACGCCGGCCCACGCCTTGCCCGCGTCGAGCACGTCGCCGTAGGAGAAGCCGCCAGGGAACGCCACGCCACGGAACTCATCAAGCGAGATTCGCCGCTCAAGCAGGTCGGTCATGGTGACATCCCATGCCTCGAAGCCCGCCGCGTGAAACGCGGCCGCCAGCTCGCGGTCCCCGTTGCTGCCTTGATCGCGTAGCACCGCCACCCGCGGCGGCGTGGCGATCGTCGCGCCGCGTGGCTCGCGGGCCAGCCCTGGTGCGAAGGTCAGCCGCCAGTCCGGCGCCGTGACGAGCCCGCGGGTCGCGCGCGCCTCCTCATCGGCAGATTCCGGGTCCGCCTGAAGCTTGTCGATCCGCGTGCTCGTGTCCTCCCACGTGGCTCGCAGGTCCACCATCGGGCGATCGATCACGACCTCGCCATTGTGGCGCACGACGATGTCGCCGCCGCGCTCCCCCACCCGGCCGATCACGGCCGCGGGGACGTCGCTGCCGGCCAGGAACCGCAGCACCGCGTCACCATCGGGTGCTTCGAGCACTACTCCGAGCTCCTCGGCGAAGAGCGTGGCGATGGCGTCCGCGGCCGGGCTAAGCTCGACGTCGACGCCGACGTTGCCGGCGAAGGCCATCTCGGCGACGGCGGTGATCAGGCCGCCGTCGCTGCGATCGTGCGCGGACAGGACGCGCCCGTCGCCGACGAGTTCCTGCACGGCCGCGAACCCGCGGCGCAGGAGGTCCGCGTCGTCCACGTCAGGCACCTGGTCACCAACCTGCTGCCACGCCTGGGCGAGAGCCGAACCGCCCAGCCGCGCGTTGCCACCCGACAGGTCGACCAGGATCAGCGCGTTCCCCGGCAGCTTCAGGTCCGGTGTCACCTTCACCCGCACATCGGGCATCGGCGCGTAGGCGGCGACGACCAGCTGGCCAGGAGCCTTGACGACCTCCTGCGGGCCAGTGCTGGCCATGGACAGGCTGTCCTTGCCGCCGTCCACCGCGATGCCGAGTGAGATCATGATGTCGCTCATGGCAAGCGCTGCCTGCCTGAGCTTCGCCCCCTCGCCTGGCAGCTTGGCCGCCCACATCCAGTTCGCCGAGCAGCGCACGTCGGAGAGTTTCGTGACGCGGGCGCCCGCGAGGTTGAGCAGAGCCTCCGCCACGGCCATCCTCGCCATGGCGGCGGGATCGATGAGCCCCTTGACTGGCTGCTCGCCCAGGCTCAGTGCAACGCCTGAGTTTCCGAACAAGCTCTGTGCGAAGACCGCGTAGTCGGACAGCGGCAGGTGGTTGGGGCCGACACACTGCTGCTGGGCGACCTGACCCGTGACGCAGCGATCGACCTTGCGAGTCAGGTAGCTCTTGGATGCCACCGAGGGCAGCCTCAGCACGCGCTCGAGTGCTTCCGTGATCGTGACGCCTTCGAGGCTAAGCGCTACGGGCGTTTCCGGCACTGAGATGACTTCGATGTCCTTCGGCGCGACGTCCCCGAGTATGGGTTCGACCGGCAGGTTCACGGGCGTGCTGCCGTCGGCTGAGTCGTGCAGGCAAAGACGCCCGTCTCCGGTAACCTCACCGACGACGGCCAGCGGCGCCTTCTCCCGTGCCGCGATGTCCACCAGGCGGTTCAGATTCGCCTGGCGTACCAGGACGGCGTTGCGCTCCTGGGATTCGTTGCCCCAGATCTCGAGCACAGAAAGGCTACTGTCACCCACGGGGATCGCGCGCAGGTCGATGCGCGCGCCGGCGGGGTAGACGATTTCCGGCAGTGCGTTGCAGTCGCCGCCGGCGCCGAGATCGTGAGCCGAGACAATCGGGTTGGCGTCCCCAAGCTCGACGCAGGCGCGCAGCACGCGGCCCA
>JASIBM010000286.1 GCA_030045175.1 Streptosporangiaceae bacterium
GCGGCGGCGCGAAGGTAAGCGACCGCCGCGTACAGGGCGTACTGCCAGAAGTCGTCGGTTTGCCACCAGGAGATCTCGTCGAGCAGGTCAGGCTCTGCCCCGCCATGCAGTGCCGCCGCGGCTAGGACCGCGAACTGAAGCTTCTTATTCTGCCGCCCGCGGAACTCGCATTCAGGCAGGAACCGTTCCGGCATCGCCTCCAGGGCCACCGGGTGCGCGCGGCTGGCCCCGCACCAGTCCAGCGCATCCGCGGCGAGGCGGAGGAAGACCTCGCCGGGGAAGGTGTTGTTGCGGGGATGCAGCGGCGCCAGCTCGCCCGCAAGCTCGGAAAGCTCGGTATTCCGGGCGATCCCGTCGAGCAGGATCCGGCGGGCGGCCGCCGCGTCGGGCGGGGCAGGGCGCTTCCTGGCGGGCATACCCAGACGGTAGGGCAGAACCGATCGGGCCGCCTCGCGTTTAAAGGCGGGAGGGCCGCAGCGCTCCCCGCCGATGCCTCCCAAGGCGCAGGCATCCTTGGCCAGCGGCGTACATGGCCCAGGAGCTCTAGGTAATGATCGAAGGCAAGGATCGACGCGCCCGCTCGGCTCGATGGGTACTCGACTCGGTCAGTTGGCTTTGAGATGAGCACTCGCGCATATCGGCCATGCGTGCGCGCGGGGAGGACCGGTGCTTCGCCTTGCTCACAAAACAGCCTGACGCTGTCAATCCATCGCCTGGCACACCACGGTGAGCTCGGCCAGCCCCGCTGATCACGCGCTTGATTGGCTCGGGCACGCCATGCGGCTACGCTCGGGTTGTGCGCACGCCTTCTGGGCAGCCGCCGGCCACCGATCCGTGGCCACCGGGGCTTGATCCGTGGCCACCGCCGGCTGGCGGCCCCGGACGGCAGATGCTGGCGACGTGGCGGGAGCGCCGGCGGCGGCCCATGCGGCGCCGCGAGATCCTGGCTAACCGGCTGACCTACCTCGCGTGCGCGGTCGTCATTCCGGTGACCCTCGCCCTGGCGCCGGCGATGTCGCTCTGGCACGCCCTGGCCGTCGGCGCAGCGTCGGGCCTGCTCGTCCCGACGGCCATGATCGGCAGGTACCAGCTCCTGCAACTTCTGAGCCTGCGACCGCCGTCCGGCAAGGACGCGGTGCCGGGGGCGCCAGGTGGGAGCCGCAGGCACCGCCAGGCGGTGGGCAAGGCCCCCGCCCCGTAGGGTCTTCCTGCCACGACCAGCGAGGCGAGGCTTTCCACCCCGCTGACCTGAGCCTGCGTGGAGCCCACCCACGACACTGACGGCATCGGGGACGTACTCCCACGTCCAGTCGCTCATCCAGTGGCTGTCTCGGCCTGCCGCAAGATCTGGCTGATCTCGGCAGCCGCAGCCCGGCGCTCCGCCCGGTCCGGCGACTCCGCGACGACACGCTCACACGCGCGCAAGCGGGCAGCCAGCGCAGGCCAGCGTTCCACGGCAACCCAGCTGAACCAGTGCTCCACGAAGTACCGCGCCGGGAGCAGGCTGTACTCATCCCGCGCCCGAGCGGTCGCGGTCGTCCAGTCAGCCTCGAACCGGGCCAGAGCCGCCGGGTCAAGACGTGCCACAGCCGCGCGCAGCGCGGCCTGGTATCTATCACTGATCGGCGCGCTGCCGCCGAGCTGTCGGAGGATCTGCCGGGTAACTGTTCCGTCTTGGCTCACGATCTTGAGTTCAGGGCCAGAGCAGCGCTTTGAACTGCTGGTTCTCCGTTCGGGAGAGCTGAAGGCGCGCACTAATTGCACGCGTAGAGTTGAACAGGCGTCCTTACCTGCGCAGAGAAGAGGACATGCCTCATGAGCTCGCACGGCGATCCGGCCCAGGACCCCGAAGAGCCTGCGCCGGGCAAGATCTACGTACCGGAGGGGCCGCTGTGGGACGCATGGAACGCCCCAGACGGCGGCGCCGTGAAACTATCGATCCAGGCCACGAAGATGGAGGCGCGCTGGCTGCGCCGGGCCAAGCCACGCCCGTTCGGGTTCGCGCCCGGCAGCGCGCATCCCGCGCCCGAGCGAATCGGCGAGGCGCATGGCGCGGGAACGCTGTCCAGCGGCGTCGCGACCCTGCTCGGGGTCCGCACCCCGGTACATACGATGTCCATCAGCTACGGTGACGCCGCTGATCCTCCATCGGCGCCGGCCGCCAGGGTCATCTCGGACTTTCACCGGGACTATCAAGGCCGCGACCTTGAGGAAGCGCTCCTGGAAGCGGCAGCCGAATGGACCGGGCAGCAGGACGCACCGGACGCGGCCGGCTCCGACGGGCAGGCTGGTGGTCCCCGGCCCGAGGTCACGCCGGCGACCATCGACGTCGTCGTGTCGGGCCGGCGGCGCCCCGTGTCCCTGCTTCGCCTAGGGAACTTCAGCGCCTTCCAGATCAGCGAAGAGGGAGTGCTCGTAACGGTCCTCGCCAGGTACATGGGGCGCCAGTTCCCAGACATCGTGCGCCTGCGCCCGGCTGACCTGGAACCAATGCTCTCCGCAATGGACAACCCCGACAGGGAGATGATCGCGGCAGCGCTCGCCGAACTGCGGCGTCAGCACATCGAGCAGATGCGGAACCAGGCCCATCACAGCTCATGATCCTCCCCGCCTGCGCGCCGGCATGTCCCCGACGCCACCGCTTCACTTAGGCCAGTCGGCGCCGGCACTCGGCGCCGACGAGCGCAGAAAGGGCAACCTGCTCTGCCGGGCCGGTCACCCCATGAGGCGCGGCGATAGCCCTCAGTTACCTGCGCTGCAACTACGAACGCCCTGGGATCCCCTGGGAACCTGGACTACCGGCGCGAGGTTCGGTGACTTGGCTGTTCGGGCTGCTGATCCGGATTTCTGCGTATGCTTGTCGATGATTGGCATGGCAAAGTCACCGCCAGCGCTGGCGACGGAGCCCGGTTGCGTTTGACCGGAGAATCTGACATCAGCGGGTGCGGAGCTTGGCTTGGCGTACGGTTTATCAGTGTATGTTCTCATAGCTGAGCTGCGGCTGTGGGAGGCTGATGTCGTCCTAGCCCATCCGTTCAGCGCCGCCGGAACCTCTACAGAGAAAGGCGGTGCGACGCGGAGTCGCCGAACGGAAGGCAGGCTGGGGTGATGGGATTGCCTGACATCGTCGGTGAGGTGGTTACCGCTGCGATCAGCGGGCTCTCGGCGGTCGTGATCGCGTGGATGCGAGTTGACCTGCAGCGCCAGCAGCTCAGGGAGAAGGCCCGCTGCGACCACGTCAGGCAGCTTCCGCCCGGCAGCGAGGTGCTCGATCTGGGACGTCGCAAGATTCTGGTCAAGATTGGCGCTGAGACCAGCCGCGATACAGCAGCGACGATGGTCACGAACGATAACGCGTACGGAAGGCCACCCCCGCAGTTGTCCCGGCGGCAACTGGCCGAGCAGCGGCGGCGGCATGAGAATGCCTAGCCTTCAGCAGGCCAGGGCGCGACAAGACGAGAACGCGTTCTATGACTTCTATCAGAAGGAGTACGAAGGTGTCGTCCGTTATGTCATGCGGGCCGGAGCGTGCCTGCATGACGCCGAGTACGCGGCCCAGGAGGCGTTCTTGACCATGTGGAATCTGATGACCAGGGGACGATGGTCAGCCGTGCGGTTCCCGGGCGCTTACGTCCGCATGTCGGCACTGAATCAGTACAGGGCTGACGCGAAGCGCGAGCAACGGCTCCGGGTTTTCCCGCTTACGCAACCTGATCACGATCTCGGAATCGTAGTCCCCGGACCTGAGGATCTCACGCTGGCGACGCTGACAGCCGTGGACATGCTCCGTTCCCTGGACCCGGACTGCCAGGAGGTGTTCCTGCTGTACCAGGACGGGTACAAGCAGCATGAGATCGCCGAGGTTCTTGGGCTGTCGCCTATCCGGGTGAAGAACCTGCTGAGCAGATCGAGACGGACTCTCCGGGTCCGGGCGCATGAGCTGGGACTGGGGGCGACTCAACGGCCATGAATGTTACTGGAGGCAACGGCGCCCCCGATGAGGTCACCGACCAGGATGTCGACCGAATCCTCGCGGCGGCAGACACCGAGCTGATGGCTTACGTGCGCGAACATGCCCGCCCTGGGATGGTGTTCGGGAAGATCATGGAGCTGCGTGATGCTAGTCCTGCGCACACCGCTGCCGGGATCATGCTGCGTGCACGGGTCAGTGCCCGGGATATCGAAGCCAGGGTCGGGCAGGATGAACGAGGTGACGACACCGCTGACGCGGACCGCAAGACCTTCCACGCGCTAGGCGAGAAACTGGCCGCTGACTGTGAACTCGACGCCGCTATCACCATGTCCCGAGAGTGGGCCAACGTCGTGATGCAGGACATCCATAGCGTCCGTAGGTACCTCAAGGAGATGGTCAGCCACTCAAAGTCCGACCGCCAGCAACTGGTCGACCGTGCCCTAGTCGTCAATCTCGCCCTCGATCAGACCTGCGTTGACGTTAGCAACCTCGGGCGGGCGCTGTTCCGCGCTCAAGCCCGGGGCAGCGATCGCGACCGGTATGGCGTGCGCGCCCTAGATCGCTCGCTGATCCGGCTCAAGGACGCCGCCGTCGAACTATGCCAGGACGTCGAGTCAGTACCTGTCGATCTCTGCGGAGCCGACCTGTCGAGAATCACGCTGCCCGACATAAACGTCCTCGACGGGACTATCTGGTCAGACAGCACGATCTGGCCCAGCCAGATGGAAGATCTTGTCCGAGCCTGCTCGAACGTCATTGGCGACGGGATCTACGAGATTCATATCGGAACGCAACCAATCATGACTGCCGACTATGCGCCAGTCTGATCAAGACGACGCGCCGACGTGGCTCGTTCGGTCGTGCGGCTCGTGCCGGACCGCCTCCGTTTTGCGGTGAACGCGGTTGTGCTGTCGATTCGGTCAGCTGGCCCGGCACGCCAGGATGGGTTCGGCTTTTGCGGCCTCGGGCGATGAGGTTGCCAGGAGGAGTCGTGACAGCGCTGGTGGTTGCGCACCCGTCTTTATGCGGCGAGGTCGGCGTAGCGGCCGTTGTCCGCGATGAGGCTGGTGTGGGTGCCGGCTTCGACGATGTGGCCGTGGTCGAGGACGGCGATCTGGTCGGCGTTGCGCACGGTGGAG
Source organism: Streptosporangiaceae bacterium (assembly GCA_030045175.1). Lineage (GTDB taxonomy): Bacteria > Actinomycetota > Actinomycetes > Streptosporangiales > Streptosporangiaceae > Chersky-822. Next base: position 5,113 of record JASIBM010000286.1, read on the forward strand.
AGCCGGTGGGCGATGGTGATGGTGGTGCGGCCTTGGGCGAGGTTGTCGAACGCCTGCTGGACGGCGCGTTCGGTTTCGGTGTCCAGGGCGCTGGTGGCCTCGTCTAGCACGAGGACGCGCGGGTTGCGCAGCAGGGTCCGGGCGATGGCGATGCGCTGCTTCTCGCCACCGGAGAAGCGGTGGCCGCGGGAACCGACCATGGTGTCGTAGCCGTCGGGCAGCCCGGCGATCAGGTCGTGGATCTGGGCGGCGCGCGCGGCGTCCTCGATCTCGGCGTCGGTTGCCTCGGGCCGGGCGTAGCGCAGGTTCTCGCGCACCGTGGTGTGCAGCAGGTAGGTCTCCTGGCTGACCACGCCGACGATCGCGGCGAGGTCGGCGAGCCTCATGTCGCGTATGTCGGTGCCGTCGATGCGGACGCTGCCGCTGGTGGGGTCGTACAGGCGGGCGATCAGCGCGGCGAGCGTGGTCTTGCCCGATCCGGTCTCGCCGACCAGGGCCAGCGTGCTCCCGGCGGGCACGTCGAGGTCGATGCCGGTCACGGCGGGCCGGTCAGCGCCAGGGTAGGTGAAGCTGACGCTGGCGAGGCGGACGTGCCCGGTGACCTGGCCAGGGTCGATCTTGGCGGGATGGGCAGGATCGGTGATGTCCACGGGCAGGTCCAGGTACTCAAATATCCGCGCGAACAGGGCGAGCGAGCTGATCACGGAGACACCGGTGCTGAGCAGGCCGGTTATCGGCCGGAACAGGTTGTTCTGCAAGGTGGTGAAGGCGACCAGGGTGCCGATGGTCATGACACCGGCTGTCACCGGCAGGCCGGCGGCCAGGTAGATGACCGCGGGGATCGCGGCGAAGATGATGCTCATCGAGGCCATCCGCCAGCGCCCGGCCAGCTGGGAGCGCAGTTCCAGGTCGATCAGGCGGGCCGATGAGGCGGTGAACCGCTGAATCAGGGATGGCCCGGTGCCCATGGTCTTAGCAAGCGCGATGGCATTGACGGACAGGCCTTCCTCGATGCTCACGTTGAGGTTGGCCAGCTCGCGCTGCTGCTCGGTGGTGATGGCCCGGCGCATGCGGGCCACCTTGCGGCTCAGGTAGATCGCCGGGGGCATGACGACCAGCGAGATCAGGGAGAGCCGCCACGACATGGCAACCATGGCGACGGCGGTGGCTACCGCAGTGGTGAGGTTGGACGCGATGGAGGTCGCGGTCGAGGTCACCACGGACTCCATCCCGCCGATGTCGTTGGTGATGCGGGACTGGACCTCGCCGGCCCGGGTGCGCGTGAAGAAGGCGATCGACTGGCGCTGCAGGTGAGCGAAGACGCTGGTGCGCAGTCCATGCATGACCTGCTGGCCGACCTTGGTGCTGATCCAGGTCTGGATCACCCCGAAGGCCGAGCTGATGGCGGCGATCCCGATCATCCCGGCCACCAGCACGGCAAGCAGCCGCAGGTTCTTGTCCGGCAACGCGGTGTCGATGATCGCGCGGAGCAGGAACGGTGAGGCTACCGTGACCACGGACGAGGCGGCGATGAGGACGGTGACCAGCGCCATCTGCCAGCGGTAAGGGGTGAACAGGCGCCCGATACGGCGCAGGGACACTTCGCGTGCTTGCGCCTTCTCCGCGGCCGTGACCGTCCTCGGCCCGTGAGTCCGGCCAGCCCTGGTGTCTCGATTTGCGGGCAGTGATACCAAAAGTGCTCGATTCAGTCGGGCAGGGCGCGCGCCCTGCGCGTAACGCTATTATTGAGGTAACCTCAACTTGAGGATACAACAAGAGAGGCTGGGTACTCTATTCCGGTGTCCCAAGATCGCGGCACGACGAGCCCGGCTGACCCCGGCGGTGACGAGACGCTGTCAGAAGCTTTCAGGGCCGTCGCGCGCCAGCTACGCCACCTGTCCCAGGATTTCCTGGCTCCCTGGGACATCACGCCTTCTCAGTGGCGGGCACTGCGCGTGCTGATGCGCGACGGCGCGATGCGCCTGTCGGGGCTTTCGGGTCAGCTGCGCATCGCGGCGCGCTCGACCACCGAGGTCGTCGATGCCCTCGAAGCACGGGGCCTGGTCGAGCGGCGGCCCGATCCCGGCGACCGGCGCGCCACCCTGGTCGAGGTGACCGAGCATGGCGCTAGCGTCCTCGACGCTATCCGCGTGGCCAGCGGCACACAGGCCGAACGGGCCTTCGACCGGCTCAGCCAGACCGACCGCGCCCACCTCGCCCGCATCCTCCGCAAGCTACGGGACTGACCCGGCCGTGCTCGTAACCGGCAACCCGAGACCGGAACCCCCTGAGAAGCGGCAGACGACATCGTGCCAGCAGGCGAACACCCCGACCGGACAGCCCTGCCAGGGAGGTTGTCCGGTCCGGCATGGCGCTGTTGCCCGGCTGGGTGCCTGTGGCGGGCTGGCTGTTCAGCCCTATGGCCGGGAGCGGGGTCCTGGCGCTGGGCTGGTCAGGGCTGCTTGCGCGCGGTGAGGAGCAGGTACTCCCAGTCCATGACCGTGGTTTCGGTGCCGTGGTCGTGGCGGCGGGCGAGGTCGGCGAGTTCGTTGTCGAGCGCGGCGCTGCGGGCCGGGTCACCGGCGATGTTCTGGTAGGCGGTGATGACGGGCCCGTAGCGGGCCTTGAAGTAGTCCCGGAAGTCCTCGGGCCGGGCAAACATGGCGACGCGGACGGTCTGGCGCCGTGCCGACACGTCACGGACCCGGTCCCCGAGCAGGGCGCGGACGTGGTCGTCGCGGCCCCACATCGGCGGCGGCTCCGCGCCGGGCGGGGGCGGCGGCGCGTACGGTTTCATGACCGCGAGCATCTGGCCGATGAAGCCTTCCGGGGTCCAGCTGAGCAGCCCGACGGTTCCGCCCGGGCGGCATACCCGGATGAGCTCATCGGCGCTGGCCTGGTGGTGCGGGGTGAACATGACCCCGAGGCAGGACATGACGATATCGAACTGGCCATCACCGAACGGGAGCGCCTCGGCATCGGCCTCCCGCCACTGCAGCTCGATGCCCTGCCGCGCGGCCTGCCGCTGCCCGGCGGCCAGCAGTTCGGGGGTCAGGTCACTGGCGACGACGCAGGCCCCGGCGAGAGCAGCGGGAATCGCGGCGTTGCCGGACCCGGCAGCCACGTCCAGTACCCGGTCTCCCGCCCGTACCCCGCACGCGGTCACCAGGATCTGCCCCAGCCCGGCGATGACGTCGGCGGCCAGGGCAGGGTAATCACCCAGCGCCCACATCGCGCGATGCTTGTCTTTCAGCGTCCGGTCAGCTCCGGTCGCGGCAGCCGGTGCGGTCATGACGGCCCTCCTGAACGTCAATAACTCCTGGCAGCCGCGGATCGGCTGCCACCGGATCGACGGTAGGACGCGGCAGGCCGGGCAGCTAGTACATGATCTGTACCGGGCATGCGCCTGACCGCAAGCCGGGGTTACCCTGCTGGGCATGGGCTCCTCTTACCACCAGTTCTGCCCGGTCGCCAAGGCCATGGAGCTGCT